>JALXAE010000293.1 GCA_026992355.1 Syntrophobacterales bacterium
GCGGAATTTGAATATTGATCCTGAATGGTATTTGGACTCTATTGAGTTTGTCCCAACCGGCCCCCCGTTGGGCATAAAGAAATGGATGGAGATTCTAAAAGACAAATTTCCGGATATAAAATTTGGCTATTTCAATCCTCATTTTAAATGATTGTAATATCAGCAAAAAACAGAAAGTCTTTTGCTTCTTTTGGGGTTGTGAGAAGGCTAGAACTTTTATTATCCTTTTCTCCCAGCAAATGTAGGAATCTTTTAACTAGTGGGGTATTGAGGCATCAGGCTGTCTGCTGAAAAATGAGAATGGAAAATAAGATGAGAGTTTTATTTTTTATTGATGGTTTTCGTTAAACGAAATTGAGATTTGTGAGGAGATCTTTGTAATGGATGCGATTGGTGCTAAAATTATTGCAAAAGCGGAATCGTTTCCTGGAATCAAAGCAGGGATAGCCAGCTTCGATGATATTCTTAAAGCTCCCTCTTACCAGGCTGTTCCAGATGGGAGATGGAATCCTTTTCTAACGAATGGAGAGATAGCAACTGAATGGCCTCCTAACGCTAAATCCGTTGTTGTTCTGGGTTTGCATCATCCCGAGGACAATCCACAGCTTGATTGGTGGCATGATGGCAATACGGATGGCAATCGCCAGCTGATGCAAGTTTCCAGTTTCTTAAAGCAATGGTTGCATGAAACTCTAGGGCTTAATGCTGTACCTCTACCATATCATGTTGAACGAGGGGGAATTTTTTTGAAAGATGCCGCGATCTTAGCAGGTCTTGGCGTTCTTGGTAAAAGCAATCTAGTCCTTAATCCTACTTTTGGGCCTCGTATACGGTTTCGTTCCATTCTCATTGATAGGGAACTTGAACCTGGAGGGCCTATTGAAGGATTTTCTCCCTGTGACTCCTGCGCTGAAATGTGCCGTTCCGCTTGTCCACAAGATGCCTTCGCTTCAGGTTCCTACCACAGGCCTAACTGTATAGTACAGATTAATGCTGACATAGCCAATAAGACACCCGATGTTAAAATTGGCGAAGATGGGAATTCCAGACAGGTGATAAAGTTTTGCAGGGCCTGCGAACTTGCCTGTCCAGTAGGTTTAATTGATGATTTCATCAAAGGTTAATGAATTAACCGTCCGATCCTGTTCCATCTCACGAAGGATTTGTTTGGATCTGTGCTAAACGTGCCGTGACTATTCCAGGACCAGTATATGATAAAGGCTTTACCTTTAAGAGCTGAAAAATCCACGAATTTCCAGAACCTACTATCATAACTTTCGTCTCGGTTGTCTCCCATCACAAAAAGGCTGTGTGGAGGCACAATTATTGGTCCTAAGTTATCTCTGGGACTCACATCTGGGGGGAATATTCTTGGATCAGTATGTTGAACATAGGGTTCGTTAAGCTCATGGTTATTAATGTACACTCTTTTGTTTCTTATCAAGATGCGGTCTCCTGGTGTTCCAATGACTCTTTTTATAAAGTCTTTACTGGGATCTAAAGGGTATCGAAAAACGACAACATCAAGTCGTTTGGGGTTTTTTCGATGCCAGATAGTCTTATTTACAAATGGAATTTTCACATCGTAGGCAAACTTACTAACCAAAATATGATCACCCACCAGAAGTGTTGGGATCATAGAACCTGACGGAATCTTAAATGCCTGTACTATAAAAGCTCTTATAACAAGGGCTAACAACAGGGCAATTAGTATAGATTGGACATACTCAATGATAATTTTTTGAGCGGATTTTTTTGGGGCTTCGGTTTTTGTGGCTTCCATTGTTACTCCTCACTTCATTTCTTTTTCAACCTGTCAGTAAGAGATATTACCTTGGCACCGGATGTATCTTTAGAGGGCGCTTCAGGCGGTTCTTCCCTCTTATTGGTTGTTGTTTCCTCTTTTTCATGACTAGCTTCTGGCATTGGAGACTCTTCTGGGGCAACAACTTTTTCAATTTTTACAGGTCTGCCACCCATGGTAAATTCGACGCCGTTTATATAAGGTTCCCTTAAAATCCAGGTTATAATTACCAAAGGAACTTGCAATACAAGCATTTTGACTTGAAACCACTCCGGTTTCACATCGGGGATAATGTCTTCTATCCTGGCAAAAAAGGCTGGTTGGTTATCCATATAAACAAGGACGACATCTCCTTCTTTTGTCATAATGAATTTCTACCTCCCTTTTACGCAAAATTGCATTCCTATCTAACAGATTTGAATTTCCTCGAAAACCTAAAATTTTTATTTGACGCGGGAAAGCTGGAAGAGAATTAGATTTTGTCTTTTTTCATCCTGTCACTTTTGTGTAATGTGAATGAGCGTATAAGCTATGGGGTCCGTATGTTCGTTCGGGAGGAATAATATGCGTGAGATCTTTCATGAAAGGCTTAAAAAATTTAGAGAGTGGATGGCTTCTCGCAATGTAGAAGGTTTTCTTATATCAAATCAGGAAAACAGGTTTTATTTAAGTGGTTTTTTCGAGAAAGACATCTCTTTTGTAGAGTCATCAGGCATGCTTCTCATTACCAGATCAGACCAGTTTTTGATCACTGACTTTAGGTACAGAGATATGGCTAAAGAAGAGGCGCCTTTATTTGACATTGTTGTTTATGAAAAAAGCTTACCAGGTGCTATTTGTGACCTGGTAGATGATCTCAGAGTTAATGTTCTCGGAGTCGAAAAAGATTATATAACCCTTGCCTTTTTTGAGGAGCTCGAGAAGAACTTTTCAGAAAAGGGTTTACACGTAGAATTTTCATTTTTCTCTGGTGTCGTGGAAGATATGAGAGCCGTTAAGGATGATTTAGAGATAGAGTTGATGATAAAGTCTCTGGAGCTGGCTGAAGAAGTAATGGGGGCAGTTTCTCCTCTGTTGAAGCGGGCTATTTCTGAAAAAGACTTGGCCTGGGTTATTGAAAAGAATATTAGAGAAAAAGGTGCTGAGGAACTTGCTTTTTCGCCTATTGTAGCATCCGGGCCTAATAGCGCACTTCCACACGCAAGACCAACCGCCAGGGTTCCCAAGAAAGGAGAACCCATAATAATTGACATGGGTGCCCGACTGAAGGGTTATTGCTCCGACATAACAAGAACGTTTTTTATAGGGAAGATACCCGCCGAATGGGAAAAAATCTATGAGTTGATTTCAGTAGCTCAGAAGGCTGCCCAGGAATCGATAAAGCCAGGGATGGAAACTACTGAAGTGGATAGAGTTGCCAGGCAGATTATTGAAGATGCTGGCTATGGAGCGTATTTCGGCCATGGTCTGGGCCATGGGGTAGGT
>JALXAE010000294.1 GCA_026992355.1 Syntrophobacterales bacterium
ATCTGGAGCCGTAACCTTCCTATAGCATCTTCGTCATCTATATTGATTGTGATATGATTTTCTCCTCTCCGCAACGACGCACTTTTTGACTTGAAATGGGGTTTATCCCAGTTTTTCTTGTCGGTATAAAAAATAGTTAAAACAGACTCAATATCTGAAAATACATCAATCTCGAAAACTATCCTCTTCCCTTCTCTCAGATTAAAATACGGTATTATAATGATTGAGTCACTACCTGTAACGGTAGCGACTAGTTTATCGTCCACACGTTCAACGAATACATTTTTAAATGGATAAATCTTATCATCAGACTCGGCCGTGATAATTATAGGCAGGTACCTATCTTTCGGTTTTTTTTTGACTCTTTTCTTATCATAGGAAAATTTCTCAAAATCTTCTCCATATATTTCAAGCACAAGATTTTCGCTTTCAATATCGTAATAGTCAACCTCTTGAGTCTTGTTGTAAATATTTAATGGTTTATGGGTGACCCCGATGATGTTTTCTATCTTGGTCCAGTCTTCCTGTATGGTTTCGAGCTTGCCTATATAGTCAACATGATTTTTATCAAAAAATGAATACTGAGGTCGAAAGTGCTCATCCATTTCTCCTAGTGGCATCAGCCGAATGCACTTAAGGAACTCACTAAACGGCATACCTCTATACATTTGTGGGTATTTTGTAATAAGATTATTATCAAACCCATAGGTATTCATGCTGATCTTGTCGACATAACATGAATGCACCCTGTCGAAAGGGTTTCTTACGAACACAAATTTGAAATATTCACTGTAATTTTTTAGGGCTTCTACCGTGTTTCGGCATATTTCTGATTCCTGCGTATTAAAAATCTTCTCTCTCTTCGTATGCACGTCCCTATGACTGGAGTTCAAAATCGTTTGAACATCCTTACCATGAATAATTTCAGCAACCCTGTTGAGAAGGCTGGTGCACGCCACTTTTGGAATTGGTATGTACACGAATCTATATTTATGCGATATAATACAATAATTATTCATTTTTCCGTTGTTCCTATCCTCCAAAGCATCACTAAATATTCTCCCATTTTCCTCTGGCAAGAGTAACACCGTAACCCGGAAGAGTTCCGAGGATTTGAATCTTGTGTTGCAAATGGGTCCGAGCAAGTATTTTGATATTTTTCTCATCCGTTATCGCAAAATCCAGAAAATAAGTCCCTGGCCTTAAGCAAATATCTTCCAAAGTTAATCGCACGCAAATTTTGCCATTCTGGTTTCTTATGCGTGTATCCGAATAACTTGAAGAACAATGACAAACATTTTGATAGCCGTTATTTAAAATAGCCATGTGAACTATTGGATTCTTAATGTTCTTTTTCAATCTAGCTTTGATAAGAACCTCCAAATTTCCAGAAAACTCAACCTCAGGCACCTCATTACCAGTAACTCCATCTTGAATGACTACCTCTTCAAATGCGGCTTCATCGGTATCTATTGACATTCCGTTTGGTGTTGGACTAGACTGATGGTACAGATCTATCCCTTTGGAGACGTCATTTCCCAAGTACCGACATTTTCCTTTTTCCAGAAAAAGTATCTTCGAACACAACCTTGCTATTTCAGGCATAGAATGTGATACAAAAACTACCGCAGAGGTTTCTAATAACTCACTCATCACTTTATAACATTTCGCCTTGAACCCTACATCGCCGACCGCGAGCACCTCATCAACAATAAGAATATCAGGTTGAACCTGGGCTGCAATCGCAAAACCTAAGCGCACATACATTCCCGAGCTGTAATGTTTCACAGGAGTATCAATAAAATCATGAAGCTCGGCAAAATCCACTATTTCATCGAACTTACGATCGATCTCTTTCTTGCTAAGACCTAAAATGGCACCGTTGATATATACATTTTCTCTGCCGGTCAGCATCGGATGAAAGCCCGCCCCGATTTCAAGCAGCCCGCCAACCTTCCCGTTTAAAGTTATTCGACCACTGTCTGGAAGAATAATGCCGCTTAGCATCTTTAATAGTGTACTCTTTCCTGCTCCATTTTGTCCAATAATTCCTAAGCATTCACCCCTGCTGACAGTAAAACTCACATTTTCTACCGCCCAGAACTCTCCTTTTCTGAGAGCATTCATTCCATCTGTAATACCGATAACATCTTTCATACAATCGGCAAGGCCATATAGCATGGATCTCTTGAGAGTGGAACAAAACTTCTTATAAAGACCTTCTGCGCAAACTAGTCGTTCAGTATTCATCTTCCTCCAATTTTTTCAGCAATGCGATATTCGGCAATGTGAAAAACCCTCCAGCATACTAGAAAAAAAACAAAACTAGCAAAACTTACGAGTAAGTACTTGTCTGGATTAGCAAAACTACCACTTAATATTAGATCGCGAGGGGTACAGACCAATACCGAAAGTGGATTCCAATGGTTTACAACCCCAAAAAAATCGCTCTTAGGTTCATTGTAAAGAATAGGTGTAAGCAAGAGGAGAAAACCAAGGACAAGATTGACAACATTCGAGATGTCCCTGGAAAAAGAATTCAAGATTGACAATATGAACCCCGTACCCAGCGTGAGCAACAATAAAGGGACAAGTAAAAGAGGTGCCAAAAGAGAGATCCCTGGAGGACTAATTTTATAGTACAGAAAAATCATAAAAGTAATTACCGCACGGATTAATACATCTACAGCAGTCTGGCCAAAAGCAGCAATTACTAACGCCTCTTTAGGGAAATTAATTTTTCCCACCATGCTACCGGCAGCAACTATCGAGTTATAGGAAGCAGCAACTCCACCACTAAAGAGCTGCCAGATAGTCAGACCCAAGATTGCATATGCAGGATAGGGGACACTCGTTTCACCCGTGTCAAAAACCCCAGCCTTATTCAAGTAAAGGAATGTCCCAATTGTTACCAACGGAGTAAGAATTGCCCACAAAACTCCTAAAAGAGTTTGACGATACTTCGCAGTGAAATCTCTCACAAAAAGCCGCCATATCAACTCTCGATTATCTATGAGTTCGCAAAGCATATTTCTCCACGATTTAACCGACCATATAGGCTCGCGCTTGGGGCTATATATTATAATTTTCCGATCTCTCATAATGCCAAGCATAAATCTCTAAATTTAAAAGACGTACATGAAACTAGACTACAGTTGATTGATTTTATGTTTGGTCTATCACGCTGTTACATACAGGAATTAACGCAGTACACCCAAAGGGTTGATGCAGATAAACTTGTGCTAGAATCCGATTCTCAATAATAATACACAATTCCAGTTCTA
>JALXAE010000295.1 GCA_026992355.1 Syntrophobacterales bacterium
GAACATACCTGCGAACCGTGGATTCAGAACCTTGATAACCATGCTCCTCCACCAACCGGTGGTAAACACGTCTTGCCGTATGCCGTTGCTTGATAGGGCGTTCTTTGTCCTCCTCAAGCCATGAGTCAATGATATCCATGAAAGGATCAAGGACAGGAAACCACTGCGCTGCTCGCCTCGAATATCCAGTATATTCACCCCTCAGAACCTTGCGGATCGTATTCCGAGAATGGCCAGTCTCCCGCGCAAGTTCCTTGATCGATTTGCCGTATACCCTGTGCGCTATCCGTATGTATTCATATTGATCCACCTTCAGCATCCTCCTTACCTCCATACCAGGTGTTTATCTCACACCCAATATGGAGTCTCTCCTGAGGGGGGTCAATTTTACGTTATCACAACCCCCTAAAAGGGGTCAGTTTTACGTTATCACAATCAATGGGAGGGGGATTAGAAGTCGTTTCAACTTTTGCGCATTGAAGTTGGGCTTGGCAGCGCCTCTTGTTATGATTTGATCCCAATAAGAGGAAGAATAAAAGAAATACTCCAGGTATTGTGTCAAAACGTATGTGATGTTTGGAATAATCCTTATAAGATATGATGCAAAAACAACTTCATTATCAGGCAGGTCTTTAATTCTAAATGTTTTCCCTGTAGTTGAACCTGTTCGTGCAAAAACAAGATCATTGATCCCGACTTCGAAGTCCTTTAATCTAGATTTATCTATAGTCACATAAGGCACTGTATCCCATTTCACTTCATTGTTTTGTATATCAGTAATTCTCAAAAACTTCACGCCTGTGCGTGTTTTCGTTGCACTCGCAGTGTATCCATACTGAGGATTTTTCGATAATAACTTCCCCAACCTAACCCAATTCCAGCCCTTTGGGAGTTTATAGGGGCCTTCCTCCTGTGGCAGGGATTTCCAATCAGTCTCGGGGTGAGTTTTTTGGGCCATTGATTGCCTCTCTTTTCTGTTTTCACAAAACCTCTTTGATCGATTTTATGAGCTTGCCGATCTCATAATCAATTACTTCAATTTCATTGAGGAGTTCCCTGGGGTCTATGAACTGAAATTCTTCCTTCTTGTTCGGGTTCTTGGGAGTGAGGTCATAGTTATTCTCAATAATCTCTTCAACAGGCACAACCCAGCTGTTGTCTGATATCTCTCTATCCTTAATCTTCTTCAATGCATCTTCAAAGTGTTTGTCCTTTATTGTTTTCTTCTTCGTAAACTTTCCCCCCAGTTCATAGAACCATATCTCTTTCGTTTTGCTTCCGTCTTTCTGGAAAAACAGCAGACAGGTTTTTACACCCGCCCCCATCGAGGTAAATACTCCCTGCGGGAGGGAAACAATTGCAGTGACATTAAACTTCTCTAGGAGTTCTTTCCTGATCTCCATGAATTTCCCGCCCCCGAACAATATCTGTCCTTCAGGCAGCACCATACCGACCTTTCCGTCGTCGGCGAGTTTTCTCATAATGTATTGCAGGGCGAGCGCTTCAGTCGCCTGGATGGGATAGGGAAAGTTGTTCTGAACACTCTTGTTTTCCTCTCCACCGAACGGCGGGTTTGTGAGTATCACTGAATATTTGCTTTCCTCGGGAACATTGTGCACATCCTCCTCTAGCGTATTCGTTCTGATAGTATTAGGTCTTGATAGCCCGTGAAGTATGAGGTTCATCGTGCCCATTAGGTAGGGCAGCGGTTTCTTTTCAATTCCGAAGAAGGTCGAGTTCTGGAGCTTTTCAGACTGCTTTTTGGTCGGAGCACCTCCGAGCTTTTCAAGTATGTGTTTATAGGATTCTATCAGGAATCCGCCAGATCCTAAGAAGGGGTCAAGGATTTTGTCGTCAATATCAGGATCCACAGCCCTGACGATAAATCTTACAACAGGTCTTGGGGTGTAAAATTCTCCTGTCCACCCTGCCTCATTGCCCATGTTGAGAAGCAGTTCCTCATAAAACTGGGACAGAATATGGGTGTCTTCATAATTTTCAGGGTCAATTTTTGTTATCCTATCGATAACATCCATCAGATTATAGGGAGATCGTACCTTGTTACCCGGGATTTCAGCAAAAAGCTGGGCAATTCTTTCCTTCTCAACAGAACCTCTCAGGCCTCTCAAATAGGGGAAGAGAATGTTATCTATAAAGTAGATAAGAGCGTTGTCCTGCTTCCCAAGAACTTTCAGAATGTTGTCAACGTCCTCCCCTTCGTCTACAAATTCTTTTAGCGATTCCCGGGGCTTTCCAATCCAGTCTTTAGTAGTCCAGTTACTCCAGTGAAACTTGGGTTCAATAACAGGGTCATACTTCTCCCCCATTAATAGCGCTATTTCCTCCTGCTGTTTTTCGATACCTTCAAACATTTTTAGGAACAGTAGCCAGGACAACTGTTCCATGTAGTCATTTGCAGAAGAGGTTCCGTCATCCCTCCTTAAAATGTCGCAGGCTGTCTTGACCTCAGACTTGACATTGACGGTTTTGGCCTCATTTTTCTTTTTCTGCTTTCCCTTAGCTTTCCCCATACTCACACCTGCTCATTATCAATGATTTTCATGCCAGCAACACTGTGGTTCAAGGTTGGAATTTAAACAATATAATGTTAACGCCAAGTGGTCAGAGCACGGAGGTCTTGCATCAATTCTGATAGGCCTAACAGGACATCCTCTATGCTCGAAAACCTATTTGTTCTGTTCGGGCCAAGCAGGGTCTAATCCTAAGAACTCGTTTGCACTCTTACCTTCAAGGTGGACAAGTCCCTTTTTAGCATCGATCATCTTCTGGGGCAAAGGTAAAACATCATGTCCCAGGGGCTTGTAAGCCCAGGGGTTATGCCATAGTAGTGGTGTCTGATCTTCCCTAGCCATGTTCCAGGGATCTAAATTTCGTACAATTAAAGCAGCGCTCACCTTTCTGTTACGAGGACCATTCGGGCCAAAGAATGCAGATTCAAGACGAACTGGGGATTCGTTAAACTCGATATTCCCATCAGGAAGTTTAGCATAATTTTCAATAACTATCTTCCCTCCGAATAACACATCTCTGATTTCTACATCCCTTATGGGGAACTCGTTCACCACATTTATGCCAACTATGTAAGGAAGGCCAAGGTTACCATATGCTCTGTTTTTCTCATGGATTGAGGTTACAATCCCTTTCGGATGTCCTAGCCACTCCCACTCGGAGGAAATGATCCCGAGGGGACGCCTGTTGTGTCTTCCTCTCGCTTCAAGTTTTTTTGGTATAGCGGAAAAAGTGATTTTCCAGCCATTATATTCCCACTCCCAATTAGGAAAGGATTTAAAACCATCTTCTTTGCTTTCTTCATATTGATTTGTTACTAAATCAGGGTCCAGTTTAGATACCTTGTTTTCCAAGAACTTAAGGACTTTGCGTCCTGAGGGACTGGCTGATGATACCTCGTGAACTTGAAGGTCAATGAAGAAATTGGGCGTATGCAGCTTGTTCAAAGTGTCATAAAATTGATTGACTCTGGCTTTCGATCCTGCCTCTTGATCAGAGATAGCAGATAATGTCAACTCCAGATAAAACAAGGGTGTATCATCCTTAAGCACTTTGAAATCCGGATGTCGTGAGGAGTCTTCCACTTTTGGATGTAACTCCACGATAAAACCCATGCCAGTAAGGAGGTGGTACATATATATTTCAAAAAAAGCGCTCAGGTGTTGCCTTGAGTCTCTGGATCGAAAGCGTTTGCGAACGTCTGCTTTACCTTCGGGTGGGTAGTTTTGAAACCAGCTTTCTAAACGATTTCGGATTGCCTCAACTGAAGGGCGAGCAGAGCGGTTGAGGTACTCAAATTTGGACTCTCCATAAGTTTTGGGTCCCATATAATCGCGCTTTCTTATATCAAAAAGTCTGCCCCTTCTTCCCATGTTCAAACCCTCTATTGCTTTGTTGAAAAGAGTTCAATAAAAAGTCGTGTTGAAGTTTCTTGAAAACACAGAATTTATTCATCCAGATCTAACAAAGTTCTGACAGTATTATGTTCCGTAAGCATTTTCCCTAGGAAGTATAGTTTTTAATTGCGCCGATACTGGATGTTATATGTATATGTCGTCATTGTCTGTTCTTCCAAGCTGGTCCCATAAAGTGGAAACAGAAAACTGTTCAAAGAATTCTTTGGCACCTTTATTCAAAGCAATGACCTGCTGTTTATGACAAGATAGTGCTTTGTGAATCGCCTCTGCTTGCTTTTCTGCCTTTGGAGAAACTACAACTACTTTTTTGTCGCGTTCCTTTTGAAGTGCCTGCTCAATGATTCCATTTATGTGTTCATCTCTGAAGCTGTAGCCAATGGTGAGAATGACACCCGCTTCCAGAGAGTATCTACGGAGTTCATACGCATAAAAGAGGTAGGGATCGACATATTGCAACTTGTAGTTGGTGCCGAATATCAGATCTGGATTTTTGGATGGATGAGCAGTCTGTCTGATTATATTGGTTTTTCTGGGGTCCCTTTCCCAATCGATTGATCCATGCATTTTATACAAGTAAACATCTGGCTCGAACGCCTCCTTACGCTGAAAGCGTTTCCAGTCCCAGGCCTTTGTTTTTTCGTCAAATCCTATTTCCAGGTTCTTGTCTTCGGGCTTATTTCTCTCCACGCAGAGGTCATAGTTCAAAGTGAAAACCCTGAGGGAAAAGTTATACTCGGTCTGGAATTTATATAATCCTTTGTAGTAGGCTGATTTATCGTAATCCTGTATAGTGACCCAAGATAGGAGCTGTGTAAGAATATCTTGTTTGAACTTTTTAATAATATCAAAATCATAACCAGCAAGTTCAATGAGTCTTTGGTTCCAACTGCCTATGAACGGATACAATTCAGCGGTTTCTCTTTTTTCAAGCTCACTCAATATGTTGACTAAACGCTCAATGTCAAAGTTATTTTCGAATTTCCCCAAGATGCCATCTGCATAGAGTATGGAACTCTTCATAAAATAATACAGGTCTTCATAATCATTCCAAGTCTTCTCATGCCTGAGAAGGGACTCCAGTTCCTCTATCATTTTCTTGGAATGAGGTATCCCGGCTTGTACACTGCTTCCCGCACCAAGCAAGACAATGACTTCATCTTCTCGGAACATTTTGCAACACTCTCTTTTAGTTTATAGGAACCAGGGGTTTGAAATATCATCAAGATTTTCGAGTTCCCCCGGAAATTCTTTTAAAAATCTTGCAATAAGCTGACAGTAATATATAGATATCGGAAGATTCTTGGCGTTGAATCCTCGCCAGTTCGCTCCTGAAAGGTTTAGAACATCTTGGAGATATTTTATCCTCTCCTCCTTGTTTAAACTCCTGTTTGCCCAATAAAACTCAACCAGTATGGGACCGGGAATCCTTTTGTAGATCGCACCTCTGTGATACTGGAGACCTTCAAACCATATTAGATAAGAGAAAGTTGGCGTAGCCGTAAGCGTCAGGTAGGTGCTCTCAAAGGGAATTAGACTGTTTGTGTGGGCATATCCGAAATACTTGTTATCCGGTTCAACCCGTATTACTACAAAGTCTGTGTTTCCACTGCCAGCATCGGAGGATAGTTGTTTTATTGCCTCGTTGATCTCTCTGAGCTCTGCACGTTTTAATCTGAAAGGGATATGAAGGACATATTTATTGTAGCCATTATCGAGATGTTCGCTAATCGTAGCGAGGATGTTTTTCCTCAACTGCTTCAGATAGAGTTTTTCATTGTCAGATTTGCCAAGCACAGATATTTTCTTGTAGAGACCGCTGGAATCAGTGCAGACCGAATATGCAAAGTATTTCTCTATGTGCCCATCGACTTTTTGATGAGCTTGACCAATGCCGAAAATAATGCTTTTTTCATGGCTTGGCACGACTTTCCAAGGCTTCCCTCCCAGCTTGGCCAATAGCGCAAGGGCTATATTTGAAACTGCCCACTTAAAGTAGTTCCTACTCATAATTAACTGGCGAGTCACATTTTGAAGAGGAATGTTCTCTTTGAGGAGCTGGTATTTCATGTAATAATAGGTTTCACTATCATCTTTGTCACAAATAAGGATGGGCATAATCTTAGAAGTGGGATATTTTTTGACAAGAGATTTGACCTGCTTAATGACTTTTTCACGCTCTCTCTCAGAAAAATGTTTGACACGGATCTTTTCAGGCTTCTTAACTCTGAGTTTCATGACGTGTTCAATGCCCTTAAACATAACATCCCTGAAATTGCCTTGTAGCGCCTGGAAGAGATTAGATGCATGATATCTATCTTCTTCAGTATATATAAATACAAGCACAACCTCTTCCTTCACTGGTTCTAGAGGGCCATTATCAGATAAGCCACGGAATTGGGATGTATCCGTTCTGTCTCCGTGGAAAACATACGTTTTCGTACGCAGGTGGGCTGTTGGAACTTCCTGTAGTTCACTCTCAATGGACAGGCTCACGGATCCGCTTAGGGGGAAAATCTTATTCTTATATTGTTTTAAAAATACCCTGAGTTTGTCATATTTATCAAGGTAGTAATTCCTGTTGCTCCTATATTTGCTATCCAAGCTGAGGCTCAATCGTTGAACCTCTTTCGTGAATGGTACTTCAGGATCTTTGATGAATTTGAAGTCTGCTAAAAAACCGAATTTTCCTCCGGTTTGGAGTTGCAAATAGTATGGTTCAAGCCACACGGTTTCTTTACCTTCTTTATGATCCTTTAAAACAAAAAAGAGCCGCCTTCGAAATTCCCTCCTTGTAAATACACAATCATCGTGATTGCTTTGGGAAATCTTCATTACAGCGTTCTGGAGGAGATGATATAGATAGGTCACTGCTAACTTGTGGTTCGAATCCTGTTTGCACAGGTATTCGTCAAACCCTTTACGGGGCTCAAAGGAAATCCAATAGCCTTGTCGGTCTTCTGGGTCTTGATCAACGGGGAGGGTGTAGCGATAGAGATCGCTAAAGGGGCCTTCCTTTCTCTCACCTCGGTATTCCTTTCTCCATACCCTGAATCTGAATTCCTGAGGCACAAGTGGGTAGAAATTCAGGCGAATGAGTTCGCGTTGTTCGTTCATATTTCTCAGCCCTTGAATTCTGGGGTTACGTGCATCTTGGAGCGCACTTTGATTTATCTCTACATAACATATTCGTATTCTATATGATCATTCTATATGATCATATTCTACGTATTCCACGTATCTCGTATTTCGGGTTGTGTCAGGTTCTGCACTGATTGTTTAGAATAATACAGAAACAATTAAAAAGGCAAAGGTAAACATTTTGGCCTTCAGAACATGAATATCAAAAAAGCAAGCGGATGCTAAGGTAAAGTATGGGATTAATGCCCATAGAGATTCTATGGGTGGTGACAAGTGTCGTTTTGGTTAACGGTTAACAGCACAATCGATTAACGGCTCATCGGCGATAATGGGGGAAGAATAGGGATTATGGCCAGCGAGAATTGATTATGTTTTATTTTATGGCCATAATTGAGTATTTGTGGAGGCTGGCGATTTAATTCTTTTATTTATGGAGTTGAGCGATAATAAATAAGGTCAGAAAAACAGCATTTAAAACCTTAATCCATAATATACCCAGTGATTTCATGGCAGGAGGCAACCTCGGCAGGAAAGGCGAAATGATTCTGGAATGCCCGTTCTGTCACAAAGGGAAGATCAGGGTTTTCCATAAGGAAGGCTATCTGCAGCCAAAAGTATCGAGGATATCAGCAGGCGCAAAGACGACGTACCACAGGGTCCCGGACACCTATCAGGTCCTTGAGGACTGCCCGAATTGCGGGAAAAGCAAGAAAGACATAGAGCTGAAGTTTGAAGGCAAGTACGTGGACAAGGAGAAACTCAAAAAGCGCATGGAACAGCTGAAAAAGCAGGGCATACCCACGAAGATAGAGTTTTAAGGCAGATTCAGGTGTTCAAAAGGTATGACTGTTAAAGGGCCAAATTCCTTTTAACATCATAGGGAATGTACGCCCCGCATTTTTTGCATATGGAGCCGATACTCTTGTTTACTAACGACTTAAGTGGTTTCCTACATACAGGGCACAAATATGGATTTGTATTGAAGCGCCTATGCATCTGGGCCTTTTTCTTCGCAGGCATGGCCGTGATTTTTTGAGCACATTTGCCACTATGTGTAGAAATTTTCGTGCCTTTGCGGGTCTCTGCCCCGCATACCGGGCATTTAGTATATTCAACTCTTCTGGCTGCAATTAGATCTAATACATAACATATGCTCCTCCACAGTAACTCTAGGGCACTGATACTTCCACCGATTTGATATTATTTTCTTTATTCTTCAGCGTTTGCCGAGGCCATGATGTAGGAAACAGGTACCCGAAAACAAATTCTTGAATATTACTATGAAAGTCCACATAATAAGGGGATGAATACCCCAACCATTAAATGCTTTCCTTCCCACTACTAAGGAGGTGGTCTTGTGTTTATCGGTTCAATCACCGTACATAATTTCAGGTCAGTAGCCCACCAGACAGTAAAATTCCAAAAATACACAACTCTGATTGGCCCGAACAATTCGGGGAAGTCAAACATAATAGCAGCGCTCTTATTCTTCTATGACCAAATAAAGCTTAAGGAGAGTGACTTCTTCGAGTGCAGAGAGTGTAAAGAAAAGGAGCTTTACGTTGACGTGGAATTCAGAGAAATGCCAGAAGAGATATATAATTCCCTGCCAGATCAGTACAAATTGCCGGGCAACCGCATGAAGGTGAGGAGATATGCCAAAATCGGAGAAAAAGCAGTGTATAGAGGATTCACTTTGAATAATGGTCAAGAAATTCTCCATGAATCTGATTTCTTTGGAGCCAAGGGTGTTGGTAAGGGGAAACTCGGTGACGTGATTTACATCCCGGCGTTAAAAAATGTAACAGATGAATTGAAAACAACAGGGTATTCGACAATGTCAAAGCTCATTAAGGAAATCATTGGGCCAAGTATCCGTGACACCAAAGAGTATGGAGCTTTTTCTACTGCTGTAAGAAATCTATCGGACAAGATAAAAGGAACGCCCGTTGATAGCATTGACGATTGGGACTTCAAGAGTATGGCAGGTGTGGAAAGTTTTCTCGGAAAGGAATTAGACTCATGGAACTGCAAAGTAAGAATAGACATGGAACCCTTGGATCCCGCAAAGCTTGCTCAACAGACAGTTAACGTGTTGATTGAGGAGAAAAATCATGTCCCTTTTCCTGTTGAAAGTAAAGGACATGGGTTACAGAGGGCACTCGAAGTTGCACTGGTAAAGCTCTGGTCAGAGATGGAGCGTAAAAAGGCAAAGGCTAATCTTACAGGCAGAAAAAAGAAGCTGTTTCATCCGGAGTTTATCCTTTTGTTGATTGAAGAACCAGAGACTTTTCAGCATCCCCAACAACAGTATAAGTTTTATGAAGATCTGAAAGAAATCTCAGAAGGCGAACATCATCAAGTTATTGCGACTACACATTCCCCGTACTTCCTCACACCTCAAGCAGAGCATCTGGCGAGTATTATCAAAGTTGTTAAACATGATAACAGGACAAAAACTGTAACGGTATCTGATGATTTTCTCAAGAATCTGCCGACTGATATCGAGAGAAGGGGATTCTCCTTCCCTCTGTGGTTAAACCCTGACAGGAACGTTCTATTTTTTTCTGATCTCGTGGTCTTGGTGGAAGGCGCTACTGAAAAAGTGCTGTGCAATTGGATTATTAATGACTATGCCGGGTTATCTCCTTCTCAGAGGGGGAAGTGCTTTGTGGTGGATTGTGGGGGAAAGTTTCAAATAGATAAATTTATGAAGCTGATGGAGCAATTTGAAATCCCACACATAGTGTTGCATGATAGAGACGATGAGAATAAAGAGAAGCATAGAAAGGCAAATAAAAATATTAAAGATTCTTCGAATGCTTTTACAAGGGAGATAAAAATTTTTGAACCGGATCTGGAACGCCATGTTGGGATTGAGCTTCCAAAAAGAGGGAGTGAGAAACCCGCTGCAATGAAGGACTGGATTGATAATAAAAAATATGAAAAGAATAAAACAATCGACGAATTGTGCGAACTTATAAGACGGCATTTGGAATAGACAAGCTAAAACGGCATAAGGTCATATGCTATTCCACCTCAACCCTGAACCCCCTCTCCCTGTACATCTCAAAATCCTCGCGGGAGATTGTACCAAGGCCTATCGAAACATGGAAGTCGCCGAGTTCGCCCTCAGGGCACGCCTCGCTGTAGTTTCTGGCGAACCTGAAATAGCGCATGTGCGGTTCGCGGTAAAGGTCAAGCAGGTACAGGCCTTCATCTTCATAAAGCTCTCCGTACTTCCTGATATTCTCCCCCACAATCTTCTCAACGTCCAGTATCTCGTGGAATACCGGGAAGCCATAGCCCGAATCGCTCACAACAATGTCCCCTGTTTTGTATCGGGCCTGCTCTGGTGTTACCCTGGCGTCAGCAGCTTCGCGCGCACGGCGCTCGGCTTCAAAAAGCTCTTCAAGGGAATCGTAAAATGTTATCTCCACCATTGGAATCACCTCATGTTTTCAGGAAAGGGAAAGATCAGAACCACGAGGCAAAGAGGGGCTCTTCTTGGGTTTCGAGATAGCGGTCAACGATTTTCTTGGCGACCTTGTATTCGGCCATGTAGCCCTTGTGATAGTGTCTGTTTCTAATAGCATCCCTGAGGCATCGCCTGGCGTCGCCCTTGTAGCAGTGGTCAACCCACTCGCAGTAGTTTAGCCTGCCATCCCGGCCGTCGAGACCAATCTGCGCGGCCCTTGTGGGCGTGGCGTAGCCGAGGCTCTCGGCTATTATGTGGGCGGTCACGCGGGGGTAGCGCCTGATGAACTCGTCAGGTGTTTCCGGTCTTTTCCTTGCCATAAGTATCGCCTCCCCCATCTTCACCGGAGACGTACCTCTCGAATCTCCGGGCAATGTCCAGGGCTTTCTCTGCCTTTTCGTCCGGCTCAAAATAGAGGCCATGGAGGATCTCCGAGGCAGAGCGGAGGCATGACATGCGGATTATTTCCATGGACTTTCTGTCAGAGTGGTAGGGTTCGCTGCCCTGATTGTTGCCGATTCTCTGGAGGGAAGTGATTTTCTTGAAGTTGCCCGATTTCTTCCAGTCGTACTCGACCTGCGAGCCTTCGGTGATCCCCTCCATCAACGTGCTGTCCCAAACCGAGTACTTCTCCCCGCCTATCTCCACGACATGATACCTCTTGTTGTTCTGGGTCTTGTTCTCCCATATCTTCTCAACAACGCCCTGCATGATGTCACCGGGTGAGTTTTGGAGCAGGGGTTTATAGGCATGGTGTCCGTGGCTTGCAGACCTTGCGCTTAATCCGGGAAAAAAAGAAACAGAGAACAAGTGGTGCCCTGTTTGCCCTCATTTTTTCCTGTGCCTGAGCCGCACAAGGGCAACACCGCAGCGGAGACACACAGGTACGGAGTCGTTCAACTCGTCCTTGTAGAATTCATAGACCTGCATGCACTTCGGGCAGATATAGCGGCTCTTGCGGAGTCCGGCGTCCTTATCCATCAGCTCACCGGAAAGAAGTTAGTGCGGGATTTATTGGGCCTTGCGAAGACGGTGTGCGAAGCTTGCTTCTGATGGTGCCGGTGGACTTAGCAGGTCGATGGGCTGGGTGGAGAGCCGACGGATCTTCATGGTCATGAAATCCCTGAACTCCTGATCCTCCATGAGCCTTTCCATAAGCCTGTCCATTCTCGTGCGCTCGTTCTCCCGCTGGATGACCTCGATGGCGGCCTCCTCGCTCAACGGAGCACCACAAAGACCGCAGAATTTGAAGGTGGGCGGGTTATTCTGGCCGCACCTGGAGCATTGTAAGGGAGAGAAGCCGTCTTTCTCCTCGCCCCGTGGCTTTTCTATCCCATAGACCTTGGTGAGCAGAGCGTTATCAACATCCCTGCCGCTCAGGTGGATGTAAACCGAGGCCATGTCAGAACCCTGAACCCAGCCGAAATACTCCTTCATCTGGGCGTCCGTGAGGTGGTTGGCAAGGTGAGTGGCCCGCGCATGCCTGAAGGAGTGGGGATTCACTTTCTTCTTCACCTTCGCCCGCTTCGCCGTCTGTTGAAGCATTGACCGGACAGTGGTATAGCGAAGAACATCGCCCTTTTGCGACACCCACACATATGCGTCTGGTTCATCCTTGTGAGGGTGATAGTTGAGGGCCTCCTTCAGAAACGGTACAGATGTGATGAGCCTTACTCTCCGTGGTCCGGTCTTCCCATCAACCCTGACAAGGGCCCCATATTTGTCAAATTCTATGTGTTTCATTCGGATGAAAAGAATCTCCCCAATTCTGCACCCACTCTCATAGAGAACAGAAATGAAGGCCCTGTTTCTTGGATTCCTGGCATGGTCAATCATTCTCTTGATCTCCTCCTGCGTCAGGATTTCCTCGGGCATTTTCACTTTGTTATTGGACTGTCCAGCACGGGGCTTTAGCCATCTCACTATCTCGGGATATTCCTCGGAATCTTCCAGCCATTTGTAGAGCTTCTTAATGTAAATCTTGAGCTCTGCTTTCGTGTACGGAACATAATCACTCGCTTCGATGCGTGCCACAAGCCGCTTGATATCCTCTTTCTTTGCCTGATCAAAATCCTTGCCCAACCACTTTGCAAGCATGCCGAGATAGTACATATACTTTGCAATCCTTGCCTTGCTCATCCCATTGGTGAAACACTCATCCCTAAATCTGAGAATAAATTGCTTATTTTTCTCAGTGATGTTAGAGTGCTTTATCTTGTTAATTGCTGCTTCAAGGCGCTTGCTGTAGTCATGGATTGTTTCTCTCATAGTACCAGGGTAGATTTGCAATTTATATCCCCTGGCATTGCACTTTACACACTATGCTCCTGGCGAGACAGGGGATGAAATAACAGTCCAGATGGACTTATATTGCACTTTATACTTTTGTTACTTATAAAATTAACCCCATGCCAACCGGGTAGAAACAAAGGACTTCGGGCCTCGATAGCTCACCGCTTATTCTGCCCGTCCCCATTGCAGGGCTTATCGCCGAATGGCTGAAAAGCACAAGACTCGCTGGGAAGCTCGTTCTTTGTCCTTTTCGCCCTCGAGCCCCGCACAGAACAACGAAGGCTTCGGGCACGCCACTGTGACGGACTCGTAACTCGAAAAACAGGATGGCTTCGGAAACGGAGTCAGACTAAAGTCATCGGAGGTGGAAAAATGAACATCTGCCAGAGTTGCGGGGCTCCGATACAGGATTTCCGCGCTGTGTGCGAATCCTGCTATGAACGGGAGAGGGAACTGCTCTCCCCCGAGCTGGAGATATGAAAAAGGTGAGACCATGAACAGAAATCTTCCTACGGGCTGGGAAATCCTGGAGACGCTCAGAAAATACCTCGCTGGCGAAGACCTCAGCGACTGGGAGCTCTGGATTGTGCACAACTATTTCTAGATTTTTGGGGGCTGGATAAATAACAGCCCCTCTTTTAATACTTGAAAAATATCATCTTCAGGAACTATAGAAGCCTAAATAATCAGTTCCCCATTCTAAACTCCCTGATGAATAAATTGACGAAACCTAAATATCCCGCTAAAAATGTTAACATTCGCAATTATATTTTTAAGTATGTTAAGTAATTTTTGATTAATATCGTGATTATACTTACTAATACGGAGTAAAGATGAAAGAGAAAAATAGGAAGTTTGAGGTCGGGGATATTGTTGAACTGAAGGCGGACCCAACAAGGAAAGGTCCCGTTATCGAGATACTCCCTGAAGTCCATGGTCAGCACAGATACAAGGTCTTTCACGGCCAAAATAATATACAGGAGTACCTCGAGAATCAGCTTGTTCTATGTACAAAACCAAGTGATATGGTATACCCCAAGGAGCCAATTAAACCCGAAGAATTCATGGCTCGCCTCAATGCCCTCAGATTAAGCTATCCCCAAGTAGATTCGATATATTCACTGCACGCCGCCAGAATTCAGTTCATACCCTTCCAGTTTAAACCCTTGATAAGGTTTCTCAGGTCTGAAGAACCAAGGCTACTGATTGCAGACGAGGTTGGTGTTGGAAAAACAATAGAGGCAGGGCTAATTCTAAGGGAACTGCAGAGTAGGCAAGAGCTCAAAAACGTATTGATAGTTTGCCCAAAGGCTTTGGTAACGAAATGGCGCGCTGAGATGAGACGCTTTGATGAAGATTTCCATCCCCTGACAGCTGAAACGCTCAGATATTGCTTGAAAGAGACATATCTAGACGGTGCATGGCCGAGCCAATACTCCAAAGCAATTGTTCACCTTGAGATATTACGACGTGAGGACTACTTGGAGAGTCAACCAGAATTGAATAGATTTGGGTTACTGGATATCGACCCACCCCCGGAGTTTGATCTAGTTATAGTGGATGAGGCCCACCACTTGAGAACTCCTGATACAAACACCAACAAACTGGCTAGATTTCTTTCTAACAATGCAGAGGCAATGCTATTCCTGACGGCTACTCCTATACAGTTAGGGTCCACAAATCTTTACACCTTGTTAAACCTTCTAAGGCCTGATCGTTTCATTGATGAGGCTTTATTTAATGAAATGGTGGAACCAAACAAATACATAAATGAGGCAATCCGGAGTGTACGCACAAAGATGCCTGAGGAGTCATGGTTACCAAATGCTTTGGAAGCACTTGATAAGGCAAAGAACACTTCATGGGGATATAAAATCCTGAAAGACGATGCATTATTCATGAGGTGGTATAGTAAAATTCAAAGCTCCAGTGACCTCTCAGATGAAGAGCGCATTGAATTCATAAGAGATATGGAAGAGGTCAATACCCTATCACACGTAATGAACAGGACGAGACGGAGGGATATAGGCAATTTCACGATACGAGAACCTATCACTATTCAGGTAGATTTTACTCCCGAGCAAAAGAAATTTTATGAAAGCATTCTCTCATTTAGAAAGGAAATGCTGTTGTTGGAATATGATCCAATTGTCATTCGTTTGATAATGGATACACTTGAGAGACAGGCGGCGAGCTGTCTTCCTGGCTTGCTTCCACTCCTTGACACATTTATTCGGACTGGCAAATTTTCTCCAGACGAGGTCACCGATATTGCCGAAGAAGAGGCTGAACAGAAGTTACCCAAGGTGATTAGTGAAAAAGCAAAAGCCCTAAAGGCAATGGCCAAATCCCTGCCCGAGACAGACCCCAAGCTTAACGAACTCCTAAAAATTGTTTCAGATACAATTGCTGACAAAAAAGGACCAGGGAAAGTTCTCGTTTTTTCCTATTTCCTGCATACGCTCTCGTATCTGCAGAAAAAATTGAAAGAAAATGGATTCCGCGTGGCAGTAGTCAGCGGAAAAGTACCGGACTATGAAAGAGAAATAATAAGAGAAAGATTCAGAAAGAAGAAGAGTGAAAAAGATGCAATAGATGTCCTGTTATCATCTGAAGTCGGATGTGAAGGCCTTGATTACGAATTTTGTAGCAGGCTTGTTAACTATGACTTGCCATGGAACCCAATGAGGATAGAACAGCGAATAGGCCGAATTGACCGATTTGGGCAGGTGAGTGAAAAAATTCAGATTTACAACTTCATCACACCCGGTACTGTAGAAGAGCGAATATTCTTCAGGTGTTTCGATAGAATCGGCATATTTAAACAGACAATAGGTGACATGGAAGAAATCCTCGGGGAATTAACGGAGGCATTAACTAAAACCGCACTAGATCCTTCACTAACACCCAGTCAGGCAGAGGAGAAAGCACGTCAGCTAACGGACAACGCACTCCGAAAGGTCGAGGAACAGAGACGACTAGAAGAGCAAAGCACAGAATTGCTCGGCCTCGATGAACTCATCCAAGAGGAGATCGGTAAGATCGAGGCTGAGGGGCGTTTTGTTACCGCGGATGATTTATACCAGCTTATTGATCTTTACCTTAAGTCAAGGTTCAAGAACGCCCGTATCACTGTGGATAAAAAATCAAAAATAGCAAAATTATACGCAAGTAAAGAGGATAAGGATTTGTTTTACAAGGATCTCAAAAAACTGAGGAGACAAGATAGACAAACTAAAGACTTATCAACATGGATCAATGGAAGTTCAAAATCACTCACATTGACCTTCGATCAGGCAGTGGCATTGGAAGACAGAAGCATACCTTTCATTACGCCTGTTCATCCTTTAACAAAAATGGCTATTGCATTCTGGAATGCAGCACCGAAAGAACTGAGCACGCACGTGGAGGTCGAAAATGGAGATATCCCTGAAGGTACATATGTCTTCGGCTACTACTTATGGGAGACCATTGCATTAAGAGGGGGAATCCGTCTCATACCTGTACTGTGGCATGTAGAAAAAAATGCAGTTGAATGGGACATCTCAGTAAACCTGAACAAACTCTTGAGAAATGCAAGATTGTCAAGCAAACCTGTTGCATTGTCACAGGAAAATTTCGAAATGGCCTTGCACCGACTTGATGAGGCAATACAGGAAAAGCGTTTCTCTGAACTGAAGAAGATAAAAGAAGTTAACGACAAGATTGTGGAGCAGCGTTTGCTCAGTCTAGAGCGCCACTATCAGCGAAGATTGGCCAGGGTGGAAGAGGAATTAAGATCCGCTGTCGACGAACGAATACGGAGGATGAAAGAGTCACAAAGAGACAGGATAAAGCGTGAATGGGACTCAAAGAAATCATCAATAGAGAAACGCAGGAACAGTGACATAGTCAGCAAAAGGGTGGCCATTGGAATTATGGAGGTCAAAGCATGAGCAAGAGGGCTCCCAAGATGACTGAAGAAGAACTCAGATACTTTGAAAAACTCAAAAAAGAGAGAGCAGGTGCTGCAACATATTTCAAGAAATCGTTTCTGAAGGGAATTTGGAGGAGTATTACAGAGAAGTACTCTGAGCAGGCACATTTTGTCTATGAACTTCTTCAGAACGCGGACGATGCCAAAGCCACTAAAGCCCGTTTTGTATTGTCAGAAAGCGGACTAATTTTCGCTCATAATGGTAAAGTGCATTTTTCAATTACCAATCCTGATTCTGAGAGGGAGGAGAAAGACAGGATTAGGGGAAAGCTTGGACACATCAATTCCATAACATCAATCGGTAGCAGTTCGAAATCAGCGGATGAAATAGGGAAGTTTGGGATTGGTTTCAAGTCTGTGTTTCAATATACCGACACTCCTCATATCTATGATCCCCCATATACCTTCAAGATAAATGATTATATTGTTCCCCAGTTACTGGAAAAAGACCATCCGCTACGGAGAAAAGGGGAGACGTTATTCTGGCTCCCTTTTAATTCTGAGAACAAACTTCCTGAGAATGCTTTCAGCGAGACGAGAAATAGACTCCAGAAATTAGAAAATCCATTGTTGTTTCTTAGAAACTTACGCGAGATTGAATGGAATATTTCGACTGGAGACGAAGGTTTTTATATTAAAGAAAGTGACAAAAAAGGCGACACCTCACAAATCAAATTACTGCATATGGTAAACGACTGGGAAAACGAGCAGTCGTTCAAGGTGTTCGAGAAGAAGATAGTACTTACTGAAAACAATAAAGAATTATACATTCATATTGCCTTTAAGTTAGATGAAAAAGGCAAGATAGTATATATTGAAAAGCATCCTTGTTACTGCTTTTTCCCCACCAAAGAGCATACGGGTTTACGCTTTATCATACAAGCTCCCTTTATGCTTACAGACAGTAGAGACCTCCTCAAAGAAGAAGACCCTGTCAATAACAGATTAATTAAGCTTCTTGCCCAGTTCATGGTAGAAGTCCTACCTAGACTCAAGGAAGATGGCAAACTAGATATTTCATTACTTAAAGCACTTCCTATATACGAGGAAACAGCGGAGAAGTTCAAGCCACTGTATGACAGTGTACTCGAAGAATTAAGGAACGGGGCTGAGCTTTTGCCTGCTGAAGATGGCAGTTACGTCGGCTGCACATCGGCTTTATTGGCAAGGGGTAGAGAGCTAGTGAAGTTATTAAACAGCGAACAACTCTCTCTCCTATTCGAAAAACCAGGTACAAAATGGATTTCTTCTGAGGTTACTGAAAACAGCGAGTTGTGGGATTATCTCAAGGACAAGTTGGGCATAGAAGTTATAAGGCCCGAAGACATCGTGGAGAGACTCTCCGAAAGTTTCTTAAAAGCTCAAACTGATAATTGGCTTGTTGACCTGTATAAATTCCTGCGCAAGAGACGTGACTTGTGGAATAAGTTGAAAAAAAGACCTTTCATTAGACTCTCTGATAATTCACATGTTACACCGTTCAACAGTGCTGGAGAACTACAAGCATTTCTGCCAACCGATAACGATTCACCCTATCCTACTGTAAAGAGAACTATTGTAGAAGACAAAGAAGTGAGAGCGTTTTTGGAAAATCTTGGTTTGCACCCGCCAGATGAAATCGCTGAAATTACAAAATTCATCCTTCCAAAGTACAGAGCTTCTCAAGATATCCCAGAAGCCGAAAACCTCGAAGATGTCCGTAAGATAAATAAAACGCTCAAAAAAACCGACGATCACAGCTTCTTAGAGCAGCTAGCTGACACCCCCTTTTTGGCAGCAGATAACTGTGCAACCGGTAGAACCGAATACAAGAAACCCACTGAGATATATCTCACTCAAGATTTTACGAAAAACAAAGACATTGAAATCTATTTTGAAGGAAATCCTGATGCTTATCTTCTAAATAGAAGATATAGAGAATTTGATAGTAGCTTTTTTAGAAAGTTAGGATGCTCTGACAGGATCAAAGTATTCTGCCGCAAACCCAATTGGTCAGGTTACGTCCCCATCGTAGACTACCATTCCCACCATAAAAGGGGAAGAGAGGGTTTCGATCCTGGTTGCAATATAGACGGGCTGGAACACGCGCTGAAAAACATTAATCTAGATAAGGCCCATATAATCTGGAATCTTCTACTGAAGTACTGGAAAAGCATTAAAGGGGAAGTCGAATTCAGTACGAGGCAGGATTATGTTGACTCTGAAATAGAAAACCAGCTTTCAACTATGGGTAGGCTTGTGCGAGAACACCGGTGGTTGCCTGACAAAGACGGAAAATTCCATCACAGATTTGAAATCCGACTGGAGGATCTCCATGAAAAACTGGAGAAAAACAGCCTAGAAGCACAAATGGTAGCAAGGAATATTGGCCTCAAGACAGATATCGATGAGGAAGTCGTAAATAAATTGCCTTCCAACGTAAGAAGGATACTCGAGGTTTTTAAACCATTTGGACATTTGCTTGATGAGGAAGAGATCCTCGAAGAAATGAAGTCCCTGTTGGCAGATAAAGACAAGGCCTACAGAAAGACAGTGAAAGAAGAACCAGCTGATAGTTTTAGCTACCAAGAAGAGTTCAGAAAGGCATTTTCTAAACGACAGATAGGATCCTCGCGTGAGCATATTCCCCCTAGTGAACTCCCCAACCCTGAGAGAAGAATTGCGGGAATTAAAGAGGAAATTAACATTAGCAAAACAAATGAACCACTGGTCATTGAGAGATTCAAGAGAGTACCTATAAAAAAATGGGAGCAAAAGAATTTTGAAGCAAGGACTTTTCTGAAAGAACAATATGGCGGCAGGTGTCAAATATGCAATTACTCTTTTGATAAGAGAGATGGAGAGCCCTATTTTGAAGGTGTTTACTTAGTCTCAAGAACAAAGGCAAGATGGATAGATAGACCGGGGAACATCCTCTGTTTATGCGCCAATTGCTGCGCAAAATTCACACATGGAACTGTGGAAGCACCTGATATTTTGGACCAGATAGAAAACATACGAATAGATCACGCAGAAGAAGATGAGTTATCTTTGAAAATAATACTTTGCGGAAAAGAAGAGACCATTAAATTCACGAAGAGACATATGCTAGATCTACATGCTATAATTCAATCTGAAAACCAAGAAAGAGAAGCCTAATTTGAGTTACCAATTTTACTCCCAAACCCTGAAAGCATGCACCCTTCCCTTAACCCTCGCTCTCTCTGCCTTCACAAGCTTCAGCTCCGTCATCCTCTTCATGTATAAGGAATAGGTCCTGCTCGCTACAGGTTTCCAGTTGTTGGCCTCGCACCTCTGGAGATAGGCCTGATAAAGCTCGGGAGACGAAATCCCCGGGTTCTCTTCGATAATGCTGTACAGCAACCTGTGGTGCTCGGTGAGCCTTTTCAGCTCATACGTGCGCCGCAGCCCACCTGTGTCATTGTAGCCCTTCTCTATGTGCTCTGGCATAATCCTCTCACAGCCTTCGGACTGGGCATAAGAAGCCGCGTTCCTCAGCGTCTGGATAGCAACCCTCGCATCTCCCCCAGCAATCTCAGCCACGAGCTCAAGCGTTCTTTTGTCCCATGCTCTGGGGTGCAGCGCCCCCGCAGCCCTCTGGGTGAGTATCTCCACCAGCTCATCAACTGTGTAGGGCCTGAACTCAAGGGTGTAGGGGTTCAACCTCGAGCGCACCCGGTCCTCCAGAGCAAGTATGGGGTACCTGCTCTCACTTATCAGAATAAGCCCGACGTTCCCGACGTTTGAGAGATTGTATATCATGGTGTTTCTCTCCTTGAGGGGCACGACATCGATCTCATCGAGTATGATTATGAATGGCCTGTCTTTCACGAGCCGCTCAAATTGGACGAGTTTAACCCTCTTGTCCCTCGCATCTCCAAAACCCCTCCTCAGCTCGCCGAGTATGTACTCCAGCACAGCATAAAAGGTGTTGTGCTTCCAGCAGTTCACATACACGCCGGGGATGCCTTTCTCCCTGTTCAGCTCCCTGAGCATGTGGCTTGCAATAGTGGTCTTCCCGGTCCCTGGACATCCGTAGAGCCACACTGAACGTGGCTTTCTCCCTGAAAACACAGGGGCAAGACAGGTACTGAGCTCGTTCACATGCGTATTTCTGGCAGAAATTATATGCGGTATATGGGTCTCGCTCAAAATAGCGTCATCGAGAATCAGGCCCGGGTCGTTTTGTTTATACATATTTAGCGATAAGATATACGGGCTTAAAAAACCATATACGTGGGATTTGCGGTCTTTGCGGATAATGTCTACGAAGAGAAACAAGGCGGAAGATCCCTCGAAATTTATAAGCCTCCGAAACAATTCAATACCATGAGGGAACTAGAAAAGAGGCTTGTTCGCGGTCTCTTATATGCCGTGGCAGCGCTCTCGGCAGGTCTGCTGGTCTACACGACTTTATTGCACATAGATCCCCCGAATGCCGTGCCCATAGTTTTCTACTTCGCACTTTTCTCGATATGCCTTTATGTGCATGAACGTTATTTCTGAGGGGATCGCTCGTGTCAAGAGAAACGAAAACGGAGCGAGGCGGCCGCAGACTCTGCACCCGGGGAGGGACGGGAGATAAACGGCGGGCGGCATGGCCTTCCTCAGGGATTCCCTCGCCACCCATGGCCTATCCAATCCTTGCAGGGCAGTTATCCTTGAAAGAGCAAGCCTCGCACTTCGCCCGGCTCTCATGATTTCTCTCAACAGGCCCTTCGGCTTGGATATCCATATCCCTCATCTCCTGCATGGTTTCCATCAACCTTTCCCGGAGCCTTTCATCAAACTCAATCCTGAACTGTTTCCTGTCTCCATACACAAGGTAACCGTAGGGGACCCGGGTACTGTATTTTTCTTCGACAAGGAGACAGTAAGCTGCAAGCTGGAGCACATGGTTCTCAAAGGGTGTGTCTGCAAGGGTGTTCTTTATCTCCACGGGGATAACATCACCGTTTTGCCTCACTATGTAATCCGGCTTCCCGACAAGGCGATATCTGGAAGAAAACAGCGGCTTTTCCACTTTTTCAGGGTTCAGGTCGGAATACATGACATCTCCGTCCACAATCCCATGTGCCTGCACAGTCCGTGATGCCGCCTTCGACATCATCCATGCGACGACAATCAAAGCGATTCCCATTATGATGACAACGGTTATCATGCCAACCACATCACAACTCCTATAAGCGCAAGAAATATCATCAAAAGCCCGATCCATAGCAGAATTCTGGAAGTCCTTTTCATCCTCCCCGCCTTCTCAAGCCCATCTCCAATCTCCACGTGTCTCTTCCTCCCAGCGAGAATCAAGGGGCTTTCTGGGGTGTAACCTCTCTTTTGCAAAAACCACGCTACTGAACAGAACTTGTATTGTCCGATTTCAGACGCTTTTATTATTCCCTGCTTTCCTCTCCGTGCATCGTTGCTCATTATGGCACCCGCGGTGTTCCCAATGTTTAATACTTAACGTACCAATTTTAATCTTTGTCAGGTTCCCTCTCAAACCCTGACCCCCCAAACCTCATCAAACCCCGCGTCCAGGCACTTCTTCATGTTGTAGGCCACATTGCTCTTCCCTGTCTCGATTTCCACAGCCACTTTCCTCCCGTCCCTGAACAAAGCCAGGTCAACTGTTCTGCCCCCGCCTATTGGATACTCCTCAACAACGCGCCAGCCCTCAGACCTATACTTCTCTGCGAGCCTTTTCTTCGCAAGCTCATGCTCCACGCCGCCGCCTCTGTGCGACTTTCCAGGCTGTACACCCATGCTTTTCAGGGCATCCCTGGCCTTCTCCGTCAATTCAAGTACCTTGAGCCTTGCCCTGCTGGCCTTGACATCCCTCACAGTCACATAGCCCCTGGAAATGAGACCCTCCTTCGCCTTGTTTCCCTGATAAACATTGAGCCCCAACCTCTCGTACCGCTCTGTGACAGGGGAAACCGGGTATTCATGGATGTCCCGAAGCAAAATCTCCTCGTTTTTCGTCAAGGTCACGGGACCTGATTCGGACATTTTCAGGACATTTTCAGGTCTTTTCAGGACATGGCCATATACCTTCTCCTTACCAAATGCCTTAAACCCCGCCCTCTCCATTCGCTCCGCTATGTCCTCATCCGTGACCTGACCTTTCCTGACCTTGACCAGCGGGAACTTCACAAGAAACGGCTCGAACCAGCGGCCCTGCAGCTTGACCATCGCAAAGCCTGTCTCCAGCTTCCCAAGGTATCTGGCCTGCTTCGCCTCGATGAGCAAGGAATCAGCGATCATTGAGATGTCGCTCCTGTGCTTCAGGTTCATCGCGATGGTGGTGTATGTGTTCCCGAGGGCCGGCTTGCTTATCAGGCTCGGGTGCTGGTCAATGAGAACCACTGCCTCGCCGAGCTCCCTGATCTCCCTCAAAATGATATCTGTGATGGCTTCCTCGCCCGAGGCTTCCTGCTTCTTCCTCAAAAGTATGTGGTGGGCTTCCTCAATGATGAGGGCATGCCTAAACTCCTCCCTGCCCTGCTGACCAAGCCTGTAGTGGTGTATCCATAAAAGCAAGCTCTCGATGAGAAAGGTCTTGTCCGAATTGGTGAGGCTGTCCAATTCCAGAACAACATTTCTCTCAAGGAGGCCTGCCAGATTCACAGCATCCCTGCGGTTGATTACACGCGACACCTCGCCGAAGCAAAGCACCCCCACGGCCCTGAGAGCAGACTCCATCCACGAAGCTTCCCTTCCCCGGGCTTTATATCTCTCCAGCCATTCCCTGACATCCATGAAGGTCGGCCACTCATGCTTGTTCCCGGAGTAAACGCCGAACTCCCTGTACACGCTGTCCATGGCCTTTTGCAGAAGATAGGCAACGCCCTCGCCAAGGAAATACGCATGGCAGAGTATCTCTATCAGCTTTTTCAGCCACACCGCTGGCAGCGTTCCGTCAGGTGGTATGAGGGGGTTGAACGAGAATGGAGACACTGGCCTGCCAACAGTGAAAACCAGTATCTCCCTGTCCGGTACCAAAGCGAGCAAATCCCTGTAGTTCCTCTTCCAGTCAAAAACAAGAAAGGGCTTCCCCCTGGCGAGGAGATTCAGTACAATCAGAAAAGCGGTGTTCGTCTTGCCGGAACCCGAGCGGCCAAAGACCCCGACGTGCTGGACCCACTCCCTTTCTCTCAAACCGAACCAGCCGAAGATCTGCCTGCCGTAGACCACGAGCCCCAAAGGGTATTCTCCCGAAGCTATGTCCTCAGCAGGCGGTTCGAGCAGGACCTCCTTTTCCTCAAATGTTGCCTTAAGCCTCCGCGCAAGGCTTATGCGCAAGGAATTTTCGATGGCTTTTCTGCCGCCGCTGTCAGAAAGGATGTACTCAGCCCACAGCCTGGCCATGTCCATACCGGACACGGGTTTGAGCTTCCTGAAAACATCCTCGATTCTCATCCTCTCCCCTATTTATCTGAAGTCCGAATAGCCCTAAACACCTCCGGGAGGGCTTAAAAGCGCCTATTTCTTCTCCCCGCGGCCTAACACCCCGCTCTCAAGCACCTCAGCCGTCGCCTTCAGGGTTTTGTACTCCATCTCCAGTTTTCTCCGCTCCCTCTTCAAACTCAGAAGATCTGAGAAGGCTTGCCTTTTCTCTGCCCTCGCCTCGCGGTACAAAGACAAAAGCTCCCTCTCGAGCGCGGTCCTCCTGCTGTCCACTGATGGCCGATACCCCGGGGAAAAGTGTTCGATCTCCATCAAAAGCCGTGAGACCTCGCGCCTCAATTCCCTGAGCGAAATCTGGAAAACCTCGCTGACAGCAGATCTCAGACCTATCTCAGTGTCTATCTCCTCGAGGGCGTCGCGCAACACCGAAAGTCTGGAACCGAGACTGCTAGCAAGCGTATCGCCTGTCTCCCCATGCTCTTCAGGTCCCAGCAAATCATTGAGGGAGAGACCGTCGTCTAGGAATTCCGCGAAATCTTCAGGCCACTCCTCGAACCCCGGCAGGCGCTTTTTCTCTTTCATGTTCAGGGCTTGAGTCTATTGGGAAGGAAAAATAAACGCTCTCCAGAGAAGGGATGCGGATTTTACGGGAGAGCAAAGACAAGAAAAAGCAGACGGGGCAACAGACCCCGCCTCAATCAGTTGTTCTCGAAGTCGTACTGGTGCCTGAGTGTGTTTTTTCTGTGGTTCTTTATGGCCTGCATCTGCAGCTCATACAGAGTGTTGAGAATTTCTATGGCCTTCTCGATTCTTTTTATTTCAGCTTGTTTCTTTTCGTCCATAGTTGGACCTCCTGTTTTTAGAAGAGAAAGTTTCCCGGGAAATTTCTCTCTACTATATGGCCGAAATTCTATCAAAAAAAATCTTTGTTTGGAACTTTGGATGCCCCTTTGCCCAGCACTTTCATCGCTTTAATTGCTTGATTATTCGCTTTGTTTGCTGACACCTTAAAACGCTTTCAATTTGCTTTGTCAGTTCACTGTGCAACTTCAATATTATGAATCATACATAACTTTGCTGTGCTAAGCCTGTTGGCTTGCACAGTTTGCTTTACCAAAACATGTGAGAAAATCCCTTCTATTCCCGCACACATAGGCTGATTTTAATTTTTTTCTCAAATTTCTAATTTTTCCCCTTGACTTCCTGAAAAAATGTGTTATTTAGTTAATCAAATAATTATTCGGATAACTAAATTTTTATTCGCTGGTACGAGTTAAAGGTTGGCAATGCGACGACGAGACATTTACTACGATCACAATACGATGTACATGGTCCTTCATTACAAATTCGTAGAAGACCTCAAGAATTATCAAATTGCAAAGGAGGTTGGCATCTCCCCCAGCACTGTAGCGGAATATCTGGACATTGCCAGGGAACTGGAGTTTTACAAAGTCTTTATAGACTTTGCTCCAGAAAGCAAGGCAGCAAAAGAATTAATGCTGACTTTTGGCCTCAGAAATGTTGTTGTCTCTCCGTCAGAATTCGGCCTGCACGAACTGGCCCTGCTTGGAGCGCGGTTCCTCGTAAAAGAGGTTATCAGAGATGATATATCCATAACAGTGGGGGGTGGCACAAACATCTGGAAAATGGTGTGCTCCCTGCCAACGCTCGCCAAAGAAAGAGTCCAGATTTATTCCATGTGCGTCGGAGATCACTTCCTGGCTGAGATTTCATCCAGCATGGTGGCGAATGTCTTGTTTTATCGCCTTTACGAATACGGTGGAAAGCTTCACGTATTCCCGGCTTTTGCCAATCTAAACGCTGATCCGCCAGACAGAAACTGCGAGGTGTACAGCAATGCCGCAAACGCGGATGTTTTCCTTGTTCCCTTCGGTAGCATCGAAGAGGGTACAGGCGGAAGAGTCGTCAAACAGGAGTTTCGTTTGGATATAGCCAATCTCAGGAAGAATAACGTTGTCGGCTTTTGCGGCTACCACCTCATCACTGGAGATGGAGAACACTATCCGTCCAAAGAGATTGAGGAAAGAGTGTTTAGCATTGACCTTGAATCTCTCAGGAAGGCATCATTCACTGAAGGCAAGTATGTAATCGGTGTTGCGTTTGGAGAACAAAAGACGCACGTGGTCAAAGCAGCGCTTCGAAAAGGGTACATAAACACACTGTTCATCGATGACAAACTGGCCAGGGCCCTTCTCGAGGACGAGTGAACCTCAAACAAAGGAGATGTCAGATGGAAAAGACAACAAGATTGCTTTCCTCCCAAAGAGGCCTGAGCCTCTTCAGATATACCATAAGAAGTAGGTCTAATGAGAGAGGAGTACAGGATGGGAAACAAAGGAAAGAAAAATGGCGGGTACCAAAGAAGGGAATGCCCTATCCTTAGAAAGAGGGTGTTTGACACCATGGGCAAAAAGGAGATGGTGTTCATCTGCAAGGGATGCAAGCTTAAATGCCCAATCCATGTTGTCGAATTCAAGGAAATCTACATCGAATGTAAAGTATGCCCGCATAAACTCAAAATAGCATAGATTTTCAGCTTTAATAGTTCAAGAGGCCAGAGGCCTAAGAGTCCAGAGCCCCGTTTCTTTAAGGAACGGGGCTTTTTTATTCACCGCAAAACCCATGGAGAGGAGGTGATGCCTATGATTGCCCAGAGTTGCATAGCCCGATCACAAAAAAATGAAAGGAGGGATGTCAAATGCTTAGAGACAAAAAGTCAGGCGGCAATGGCGACGGATTCGCGGCTGAGGAGAGCAGTTTTTCCTCACTTCTTGACAGGGCATCGATCGATGACGATCCCGTGGTCAAGGAGGCCATGGATTTGGCCAAAAACATTGTGAGGGAAGTCTCGAAAATTGCAAGTCTTGTTGTTGGTGAGACTCTCGAGACAGTGAAACCCCATATTGAGAAGTACCGCCCAGAGCACATGTCGCAGGCAGAGATCGCGAAGGAGAAAATCCGGAGCGATAGCGAGAAGCACAAAGCTGAACTTGAGTTTCAGGCGAAGATGAGACAATTGGAGATCGAGTTCATGAAAGCCAACGCTGAACTGTCTCTCAAAGCGGTGAATGAGAAGATGAAGATAATTGATAAAGTCCTGATGACACCGTTGGAGAAGATGAAAATGCGCGAGAATATCAGGAAGGAAGCGCTGGAGAGAACCACGGATCTCATGAGGAACAGGTTCGGCTTTATAAGTAACGCCAAGAAGCAGCTCGCGAAGTTCTACGCTGATTTGGAAGTTGAGAACCATATGAGGAAACTCGAGGAGGAACAGCAGCGATATATCCACAACATCAGGGGCTTACTGAGCAGTGACTTGCTCACTTCATCTCCAGCGAAGCTTGCACGCCCAAAGACAAACCTGCTCCAGATTCTCGACAATGATGAGGAGGAGTGAGTGAGAACAGGGCTGGCCTCATTGAGGAGAAAAGCGAATTGCATCGCGCGAAGATTTCCGAGATTTTCGTATCCGGAGGTCAAAAAGCTTCTCTACGATGAGATCCAGCCCCTCCTCCCAACCACAAGGTTCAGGCACTTTGAGACACTTCTCGCAAAGGCGAGGATCAACAGCAACCAGAGGCTGCTGAATTCCATAGGCGTGGAGCTCATGCTCATCAAACACAGCAACAGGGAAAAGCCGCCGTTTGAGAAGCTTGAGTACCCGACGCTGCACCCGTCATCGCACATTCTCAAGACAGGCACGACGGGCTCAGGGAAAACGAAGTCTTCAAACATAGATGTCATAAGAACCGCCCTTGAATACCCGGAGACAACCCAGATCGTCATAGATGTTGAGGGCGACAGGGGGCCGGATATCATTTCAAAGCTCGAGGAGAACGGCTACCACGACTGGTGGTACTTCGATCATACAAGCATCAGGGAATGCATGTTCGAGCTCCAGAGATGCAGCGAAATATGGTTTTCGTGGCTCGCAAGGGTGTTTCTTGAGGCCGCTATGTTTGGGGACATCGGAATGAAAACAATCCTTGACGGTTTCGAAGCCTCCAATTCCCCGGAATTGATGGCGAGGAGAGGAGGCTACCCCACATACGAGGAGTTCGTGGGTGATTTCTCAAAGATGAAGGCTAGAAAGGGCAGCAAAAGAGAGGGGTACAATGAAGTGGCCCATGAGAGGTTCAAGATGTTTCTCTACTCAATAGGTCCGCTTTTCAACTCCCGCAGAAGCTTCCCATGGGAAAAGCTGAGCGGCGTTGTGATATACGACCTGACAGCGGTTCCGCACGACGGACAGATTTTCTTCCAGAACTACATGGCCACAAAGATGCTGTTCATAAGAACCTTCCTGACGGATGACAGAGCGCCGATAATCTACGACCTCGATGAAATGAGCCAGTTCTGGTCAGCCGCGGACCTGTCATTGAGGCGGGGTTCCATAGAGATGCCCATAATAATCTTCCTCGCGAGGAGATCGAGAAAAAGAGGTATCTTCATATCCTACAAGGACCAGATGAGAAAGACAGTCCCTGAGGAGATATCGAGCCAGTGCGGAGCGCAGTTCATTTTCAGACACACCGGCCAAAGCGATTTGAGACAGATAGGCGACGAGCTTAACCTGAACACGGATCAGCTCAGGTTCATAGCGAGGATGCCTGACAGGCAGTGCGTTTTCATTCTCCCCGGGATGATTCAGCCAGCGGTGGCAGAGGTGCCGTATCTTGATACGAGCAGCAACATGTCACTTGATGAGATAAATGAAATCATGTGGGCGAAGCTCAAAATCATGGAGCACGAGGAAAGCGGGTCACAGGAAAGGGTTCTGCTGGTCGATGACGAAGACGGGCAATCCCATGACAGGGAAGAGATAAGCGAGAGCGAAAAGCTGGCTGATATCCTCAACATCGTTGCCAGATATCAGGGCCACCCTCTGAGTAGGGCTGAGCAAAGCTCAGAGATGGATTACCACGAATTCTGGGCTGGAATCGAAAAACTCGAGCAGCTTGGCCTCATAAGAAAGGAAAAAATCAGCCTTGGGTTTCCCGGGAGACCTCCCTGGTTTGCAGAGATAACTGAGAAGGGAGCGGAGTTTCTTGGCGTCCCCCATGAAACCCTGAAAATGCAGGGTAAAAACAAAACACTCAAGGCAAAGGTCATGTGCTTCATGGTTGCCGAGAAACTGAAGGAAGGGGGATGCATCCCGGTGATGGAATTCAGCGGAGCCGACATTGCGGTTTGCGACAGCGGCGGCAGGATTGAGTGTTTCGAAATCGAGACATCGGCGAACCAGCACATCGCTGAAAACATAAGGCGGGATATCTGCGACATAGGGGCTGAGAGCTGCACAGTGATAATGACATCGAGAAACCTCGTGGATAAAGCGAGGAAGATGTGCGAGAGCGGGCTGGAATCCGAGGTCATGCAAAAAACCCGCTTTGTGACACTGAGGGGTTTCATTAACCCATAAACCCAAAAAGAGAAGGAGGAACAGTCATGCCAGATCCGGATACCTTTTTACAGCTATCAGCAGGGCACCATCAAAACACCGTGAATAAACCATCGCAGGGAGACATGCTTGACAGTCTTGAGCGCTCGATTGAATCGAACCCGCATCTTCCACATGTTCCGCCGCACGAGCCAAGGGAGTCAAGGATTCTGAGCGCTGTGGAAAACCACACAATGGGATACAACCCACAGTCTCCACTTGCTCCGAATCCAGTGGTCCCTGACCCTGTTTCCATTGATCCGAACCCATCGCCTCCGGGAGCCACGAAGTACAACCCATTCCAGGAAAAGGTTTTCGTCGATCCCGCGGTGGCTGATGACAGGTTCAGACACGGTTCCTTCCCATCCCCAAAGGTCGAGGGCTACGCATGGAAGGAGCAAAGGATTTTCTACAGGGAACCGCCGGTCCCAAAGCCAAGGTTGGGGAGCACCCCGAAGATGAGGTTGTCGGACGACAAAAGCATGACATACTGCCCGAAGAGAAAAGAGCATGTGAAGATAGAAAAGGTCTGCAAGAAATGTCCGGAGTATGACCCGAACCTTGGCATCTACGACAACTGCAAGCTGAAAAAGAAGCAGGCAAACAAGCTTGCAAAAGCATCCAGAAAGTGATGGAGAGGTCGGAAGATGAGTAGCCCGAGAAACACGTCAAAAAGGCCCATGAACATCCATCCGGGTATGCTGAGGAGAAATATATCAGTCAGGGAGCCCGGGGACGTCTACTGCCCGGAAAGAGCTGATTATGTGGACTATAAGTCGGTCTGCAAGAAGTGCCCTGAATTTGACGAAGACCTCGTCATTTACTACAATTGCAGGCTGAAAAAGAAGGAGTCAAACAAGCTTTCCGCATAATCAGCACAGGGCAGGAGAGGAGCTTATGGGTGGAAAAAAGGAGGAGAACCTTCAGCCAACATGGAAACCGACAAAATTTGCATGGGCGATGATCTTTTGTACTGCATTGGTGATGCTCTTTCTGGTCGTGTACTTCATAAACAGATACCGACCGGAGTGGTTACAGGGGAGCCATAAGCAGAGTAATATCCAAGTGGTCCGGGAAACTCCTGGAACGCATTATCCAGAGCCATCAAAGGAAGAAAACGAGAAATTAGAACTTCTGTCAAACCTTGCGAACGTGCCATTTGTGGTTGAGAAGTCTTTTATCGTTGAAAAATCTGATGAGAATGAAAGTGGTGACAGAAAATATATCAAACTTTTTCTTAAATCAAAAACAGCAGACTGCAGGGTGATTCTCACAATTGATGCATGGGATGAAATAGACATGGGTAGAATTCAATATATGCAATGGAAGGATGAGCGTATCAAATCTTTTTTGAAAAGGTTAAAGGGATGTTGCATTTATTTTGCGAGAATTTCTATTAAACATATAAATCCGGAGCATGATGATTGTATGTGCAAAGCCATGTTTGAAGGCGCGTCTCCTTCTTTGGAGAGGGAAAACGGAAAGCTTATTGGCTATGCAAGCGGCCAAGCTGATGATTTCACATGGGTTTATCTAAAACCGATTGAGATTGAAAACCCAAAAAAATGACTAAACCATTTGCTCTTTACATCATGATTCGCAGAGGTTATTATGCCGCCCGTAGCGATACCACTACAAGACAGGATAGGTTTCTGCATGAAGGGCGGCATCTATGCCTACAGAGAAAAGTGCCCGATCTGCGGCAGTTCTTTCAAAGACAACGGCCGAAACGCCTTAGTTTGTCCCAACCATCCGAATCAGAAAGCGACGAGATTTCAGGTCAAATTCGGCAAAATCTGCCACAGATTCAAAAGCTACGAAGCCGCGAGCAGGTTTCTCACAGGCCTGAGATACAAAACAGATGAGGGCTCTTTCGATGAAAGGGATTACAGGAAGGACCTCCCCTTAAGCTTCCAGAACCTCGCCGAGAAATGGCTCAGGGTAAAAAAAGAGAGCGTCAGGCCGAAAACATACCGAAACCTCAGGAACGATATCGGCAAGGCAATAGCGTGCTGGGGCCACAGGAACATAAAGGAGATCGGGTACGCGGAGATAGAGGATTTCATCCTTGAGCAGAATGTCTCGCAAAAAACAAGGCACAACATCTGCTCGTGCCTTCACGATTTCTGGACATGGCTCCTCAAGCGGAGGGTCATAAAGCTCCACGAGTTCCCGGAGTTCCCTGAGATAAAATACGAGCTCAGGTACCGGAGGGTCATAGACAAGGAAACCCAGGAAAGGGTTCTTGATGAGATATGGGGAATAAGCCACAAGGTTAATCCGAAGATATGGCTCGGCATCAAGTGGCTCTGCACGTACATATCAATACGGCCGGGGGAGCTGATAAAGATCAACGAGGAGCACATAGACCTGAAAAACGGGTACCTCTTCATCCCCACCCCGAAGGAAAAGAAAGCCAAAAATGTTCCGCTGTTAGAGGAAGACATAAAAATACTGGAAGCGCTGCCGAGGGGATTCCCAAAAATGCCATTTTTCAGGCACGAAAAGGGGAACGGAGCCGCAAAGCCGGGGAGCAGGTTTGGCAAGGACTATCTCTACAAATGGTGGAAAAGGGCCTGCAAAAACCTGGGAATCGAGGGGGTCGATCTCTACGGCGGAACAAGGCACAGCTCGGCAATGGCCCTGAGAAAATACAGAACGCCTGAGGAAATCAAGCGCGCGACAATGCACTCCACGAACAAGGCATTCGAGAGATACTTCCAAATTGAGGGAGATGAGCTGAGGAAGGTCTACTCGGATTCAAAGCCCTCAAGATCTTCTGGGAAGATATTCAAGATCCCCGGATAACACATCATCCAGCCAGCGAAATGAAGGCCTTTCACACTGCTACAGTGCTACTCCAATGCTACTCTTTTCAGGGGTGCTTCAGATTCGCAACCCCCTGAAATCAGGGCAAAAAAATGGTGCCGAAGGCCGGACTCGAACCGGCACGGGTCTCCCCACCACCCCCTCAAGATGGCGTGTCTACCAGATTCCACCACTTCGGCACTCAAATTTATTTTTTATGTGGTTCGGCTGCCTTGCCACCAGCCGATGCGTTCGCGCCGGCATGAACCGGAGCACTGTTTGTAGCTTTTGTTGCCGGCGATGAAGCCTGTTTTGCCTGCTGGTTTTCCTTTACTTCCCGGCCTTGAGCAGCCGGCGCTGTTTTTCCCGGTTCAGTGGCAGCCTGTTTCTGCTGCGTTTGCTGAACCGGTGCACTCTGGGTTGCCTTTGTTTTTTTCATGATGGACGTTGTTCCCGGCTTCGTTGAAAAATAGGCCAGGAGCAAACAGGTCATCATGAAAACCGTTGCAACGCCAATTGTTAACTTGTTAAAAAAGGTGTTGCCACCAGTGGAACCAAACAGAGTCTGGGTGGATGTACCACCAAAAGCTGCCCCGATATCAGCACCTTTTCCCGTCTGCAAAAGAACTATCAGGATCAAAAAGAAACAGACAATAACGTGTATTATTAAAATAGCACTAATCATAAAAAAATCAACCCTCTTAAGCCTCGAATCGGACTATTCGCAAGAATGAATCGACTTCCAGACTTGCACCCCCTACCAGCGCACCATCAATATCATTTTCACTCATCAACGAATCGGCATTATTCGGTTTTACACTTCCACCATACAAAATTCGAATTTCGTTTGCAACGCTTTTATTTGTCAACATTGCCAGGTGCTCTCTTATAAAAGCGTGTACCTCCTGCGCCTGCTGCGGACTTGCCGTTTTACCGGTCCCGATAGCCCATACAGGTTCGTAAGCTATCACCACCTTGGCCACGTCCACGGAATCCAGGCCATCGAGTCCGCCGTCTATTTGGGACTTTATTACTTCGAACGTTTTTCCGGCCTCACGCTCTTCGAGCCTTTCTCCCACGCAGAAGATGGGTCTTATACCAACTTTTATCAAGGCTTTCAACTTTTTATTTATATCTTCGTTTTTTTCTCCGAAATATTGTCTGCGCTCCGAATGCCCGACAATTGTATACGAACATCCGACGTCTTTCAACATCACAGGAGAAATTTCCCCCGTGTACGCGCCTTTTTCTTCCCAGAAGCAATTTTGAGCCGACAGAGAAAGCCACGAGGGACTCACAAGATCCTTTAAGGGATAAAGTGCCGTAAACGGTGGCGCAATAACAACTTCGCGATCTTCCAGGGTATCAATTTTTTCGGTTAGTCTTTTTACAAATTCCACTGCTTCATCGACCGTTTTATACATCTTCCAGTTTGCGGCAATACAAGCAATCCTTGTTGACATGGTTTCCTCCTCCGCCTTTATTTGCTGCAATTCTCAAGAGCCTCGAGCGCCGGCAACTTCTTCCCTTCGAGCAGTTTCAAGAAGGCACCGCCTCCCGTGGAAATGTAAGAGACTTTATCTTCAACTCCGGCGTGTTTCAAAGCAGCCGCAGTGTCCCCACCGCCCACCACCGTAAGTGAATCAAGATTCGCCAGGCACCTTGCTATCCCGACGGTGCCGCGATCAAACGGACTGGTCTCAAAGGCTCCAAGTGGCCCATTCCAGATAATCGTAGCACATTCTTTAAGCTCATCCGAGTACTTTTCAACAGTTCCGGGACCCACATCCACGATCTGCCATTCTTCCGGTACATTGTGAATGTCTACCTCTTTACATTCGGCACCCGTCTCCAGCCGTCGGGCAACGACCACATCCGTGGGCAAAAACAGGGAAACACCCCTTTTCTCAGCTTCCCTGATCAGTTTGCCGGCGGTATCGACCATATCTTCTTCAACCAGAGACTTACCCACGTTGTATCCCTGGCTGACCAGAAACGTATTTGCCATGGCTCCACCAACAAAAAGCTTGTCAACTTTTTGAATCAAATTCTGCAACGCTCCCAGCTTGCTCGAAATCTTGACGCCTCCCACGATAACACCCAGTGGATGCCTGGGAGATTCGAGGGCCTTTTCGTAGTAATGAAGCTCATTTTTTATGAGAAACCCCGCGCCACATTCCTCCACAAAATCGGTAATGGCGTAAACGGACGCATTTTTTCTATGACAGACAGCGAAAGCATCATTTATGTACACATCTTCCAGTGCGGCCAGTTTCCTGGCAAATTCAGGCTCATTGTCCGTTTCTTCTTTATGGAAACGCAAATTTTCCAGCATAATAACGTCTCCGGGTTTCATGGCCGCCACCATTCTGGCAACTTCGGGACCAATACAATCTGGAGCAAGCTTAACGTCTTTTTTTAACAATTCTTCCAATCTTCTTGCCACGGGTTTCATGCTGAACTTCGGGTTTCTCTGCCCTTTGGGTCTGCCGAGGTGCGATGCCAGTATCACGGACGCTCCTTTTTGAAGAGCGAACTCGATTGTGGGCAACGCAGCCCTGATCCTGTTATCGTCGGTAATATTTTGATCCTCATCCAGGGGTACGTTGAAATCCACCCTGATAAACAGCCTTTTCCCCGAAACATCAATTTCGTCTATATATCGCATAGCACTCCCTCCCTTAAACCTCAGATAAACGCTTTACCTCTGCCTGCCTTTTTAAACTACCCTCGCCACCCACCGAACCTGTGTGGCACGAATCTGGCAAGTCCTTCTTAAAGGCAACCGGAAAAAACGAACATCGATGCGGAAAATTCCTGTGCCCCCGAGTGTTCAAAAAGACCCGGCAGCGAATTCTTCTGATCCGGACCTGCAAGGAGCAGGTCTCGGAAACGTTCCATGATCAGAATTATGGCTCTCGCTTTCGCGAACGAGCCTACAGCCCCGCTCGCTTAACATCCGGGAAAGGTTGCAGGGTACTAATGCTTTCCACCCTGCATCAAAAATGCTTGGCCATCAACAGCGCAAGGTCCGCGAGCCTGTTAGAATAACCGTACTCGTTATCGTACCAGGAAAGTACTTTTACCAGCCTTTTATCGACAACGGAAGTCAATGCGGCATCAACAATCGACGAATACGGACTGTGATTATAATCAACGGAAACGAGAGGTTCTGTGGAATAGTAAAGGATTCCCTTGAGGCGTGTTTCAGAAGCTTCTTTCAAGGCAGCGTTAATTTCCTCTTCGGTAACATCCTTGTCCACCTGGCAAACGAAATCCACCAGGGATACGTTC
>JALXAE010000296.1 GCA_026992355.1 Syntrophobacterales bacterium
GTAAGAAAGTGTTCACTCTGATTGGCCACAGATTCTATAAGACTCTGGGTGCACCTGGGAAGCAAAATGCCAACCCTGTTTTCCCCGATAATACCGGCTGTTGCATTATCTGGTAAAATCTCTGTTTTTAAAACCCGGGCAATCTCCTGCGCCCACCTGCACAGCAACTCTGGCGTAGTTAAGGTACACAGCTTTAAGTATGGTTCCCATTGCAAAAGTATAAGCCCTAAAGATTCGTTTTGTTCAGCAGCATGATGAAAACGCTTTTGAAGAATGAGCTGAAAAGCCCTTGAATTCAAAAAACCCGTCGCATAATCAAAGTAGGCCCTCTGGTCGCATTCTCTGCGCAACCTGATTCTTTCAACAGCCCCTACTAGATGTCGGAAAATCCTCTTTATTCCATAAACCGCATCGGGACTCAGGCAAAGCTCCTCCTCACTCAAAAACCCCAAGCCCCAATCACGATCTGGAGTGGACTCAAAAAACCCCACGAAAGAACCCTTTTTAGGTAGAGGCTCAGTTGGAAAAAGAACATATTGAGAGTCTTGATATCCGGATATGCGAGGTATAAAAGTAAAATCTTTCCTTTCAAAAAGATAACGTATAAACCCTCCATTAGTCTGAATAGTTTCTCTCTTCTTAAGAAAAGCTATATTCGGTGTAACAGCGAACAAACAGAACTCACTATCACCTTTTTCTCTGGAGACAATAAATCCAAAGCTTGTCCCCAGAAAGTCAGCCAATACCTGAAGGATTTTATCAGCAGGGATACGCTGAACCTCCTCTCCTTGCTCTATCAGAGACTCTGCTTCATAAAAGAGCCTTAACACCTCTGCGTATTCATCTCTTTCAAGACTCGCCTGATTTTTCCTGGCAACATCTGCCACAAGATCAGCAGCCCGTTTTATCCACAGAGTTTCCTTTCTGCTGAAGCTCCATTTGTGCTTAGTATCCACATAGAGCAACATGTTAAAGTCGTCCACAGGACTTACGCACAGAGCCTTTATAAGCTTCTCCTTAGAAGAATAAAAAGGAATCATTGAGTGAGCAGGACGCTCCTTAAGCATCTCCTCACAAACAGGCTGGTTGAAGTTTATCACCTGAGACAGCAGCCCGCTCCTTTCAATAGGAATAGACAAATCATGCCTGAAATGTTTACTTAATGAGTGATGCTCAATACAGTAAATCGATCCCTCTTTGGGACGATAACTAAAAAGAGCTACGGTATATGCCTCCATAACGTCGGCAAGAAACTTGATTATATCTTTAAATCCCGACATAATTAGCGGCATAGTACCGCTCCTATTTTGGAAAATTTGGTTTTTTAAAAATGTACTGGATTCTAAAAAACTACTTTTTAAAGGTATTTAGCATCTTAATACACATAATTTCAAGAAATCAATAAAAAAAAAGGTAAAATATGGGAAAAATTAGAATTCTTTCTGATCAAATTTGTAACCATATAGCCGCTGGGGAAGTAGTAGAACGTCCTGCCGCGGTACTTAAGGAACTCATCGAAAACAGCATTGATGCTAAAGCAAGCATGATTACCGTAACTTTTAAAGGCGGGGGACAAAAACTAATAGAAGTTATAGACAACGGTGAAGGCATGGACAGGGAGGACGCTCTCCTGTGCATAGAGCGACATTCCACAAGCAAGATATCTTCAATCAGAGATCTCGAATCAATTGTATCAATGGGATTCCGGGGAGAAGCGCTCGCTAGCATATCCGCCGTAAGTAGAATGAAAATTACTACAAAAAATGAAACCAGTGATGTGGGCACAGAAATTTATGTTGAGGGCGGAAAAATAAAATACGTAAAGGATGTTGGATGCAACAAAGGATGCCAGATCAAGGTTAGCAATCTTTTTTATAATGTCCCGGCCAGAAAAAAGTTCCTAAAAACAGAGGCAACAGAAAAAAATCATTTGATTGACTGCTTCTTGAGATTGGCAATGGCGTTTCCAGACATTCACTTTAAAATGAATCATGCGGATAAGACTTTATACAATTTCCCACCTACACATGATTTGAAAAAAAGAATCTTCCAAATATTTGGAAAACATGTCACTGAAAAGCTCCGTTTGTTCAACCATGAGGAAAATGACCTTTCAATCCGCGGATATATCGGCAGTCCCGAAATAGCCAGACCAACAGCAAAGCAAATGTATATCTTCGTAAACAAACGACCGGTAAAAGATGGTCTGCTAAACAAGGTAATAAAAGATGCCTGTCACGGTCTTTTGACTGATGGATATTATCCCTTTGTCGTCGTGTTTCTGGATCTGGATCCCAGTTCGGTTGACATAAATGTACATCCAACAAAAAGAGAAGTTAGATTCAAAAATACCAAAAAGGTAACTTATTTATTACAGAGGGCAATCCAAGAAGCGATTTCTGGTACCAACAAAAGAAATCATGAAACAACCATAGCAAAGGCTTTTTCCAAAACTGATAACCTGAATAAATCACCGCAATCAAACAGGGAAATCTGTTTAAGAGAAGAACAGATCCCCTTGTCTTCAGCCCTTAAGGGAGAAAAAAATCAAAAAGGATTTTTTTCCTCTCTCTCTGTGCTCTGCCAGGTCGCTCAAACCTATATTGTATGCAAGGATAACGACGGAATTGTCATTATAGATTTTCACGCAGCCCATGAAAGAATCCTTTACAATCAACTCAAAGAAAAGGGCCTCCCAATTCCCTCTCAAAACCTCCTAACCCCCATTACCTTCACGATATTTCAGGAAGACATGGAAGAAATTGAAAACCACAAGAAAACGCTCTTAAAATACGGCTACGACGTTGATATTCTTGACCAGCACACGGGTGTTATCAGAACCGTCCCAGCAACTCTAAAATACGTTGATCATGTGGCTATTATTCAAGACCTATTAAAAATAATATCGAGCTCCCGCAAAGAATCCGATATTATCAACTCCTTCATCAGTTCTCTTGCGTGCCACAGGGCATTGCGAGCAGGCAAGAACTTAAGTCATCCTGAAATTCTCTGGTTACTTGAAGAAATGGACAAGCAAAACTTAATCCATACCTGTCCTCATGGAAGACCAGTATGGATTAAATTAACGGAGACAGATCTGGGAAAACTTTTTGGAAGAAGCTGAACTAAATGCAGCAGGAAAAGCCTTTTATTATAATCTTATCCGGGCCGACAGCCGTAGGGAAAACTGAAATTTCTATAGATATTGCCAAAAAGTTTGGCATGGAAATTATAAATGCTGATTCCATGCAGGTTTACAAATATATGGATATAGGGACTGCCAAGCCTTCCCCCGAAGAACGAAAACTTGTTCGACACCATCTTATAGATATCGTAAACCCCGATGAAGATTTTGATGCAGGAAAATATAGGGAACTCGCAACTACTTGCATTTGGGAACTCTGGCAAAAAAACATAATTCCTCTGGTCGTGGGAGGAACCGGCCTCTATATTCGCGTTCTAACTCGAGGAATCTGCGGGCAAATCCCCAAAGACGAAACAATCAGAAACAAGTTAAGAAAGGACTTTGAAAAACATGGACCAAAGGAGCTCTATTTTAGGTTAAAAAAGGTAGATCCCCAAATTGCGTTAAAAGTACATCCCAATGATAAACAAAGGATTCTTCGTGCTCTGGAGGTGTTCGAATCAACGGGGAAACCATTATCTAAATGGCAGGAAAAACACAATTTCTCAGATAATCCCTTCAGAACTCTTAAGATTTTCATCTTCCGAGAAAGGGAAGAAATTTACAGACGAATTGACAAAAGAACCGAAAAAATGTTTGCAAATGGTCTAATTGAAGAAACGGAGGAGTTGCTGAAAAAGGGCTTTGCCCCTGATGCTAAACCTTTACAATCAATAGGTTATAAACAGGCTGTCTCCTGTATAATGGGGCTCAAAAGCATTGATGAGGCTATCGAAGAAACCAAAAAAGAAACTAAACATTATGCAAAAAGGCAATTCACATGGTTTAGAAAAGAACCCGATTTCAAATGGATACATGCTAATGAGTCGAAGCTTATTGAAAAAATGATCTTGGAAGGAATAAAAAATGCGAAAGGCTACCGTTGAAAGAGTAACAAAAGAAACAGCTATAAAGATAGAACTAAACCTGGATGGTTCCGGTAACGCCGCAATTGATACAGGAATTGGTTTCTTTGATCACATGTTGGAACTCATGGCAGTTCACGGATCTCTGGACCTTGAAATAAAAGCCAAAGGTGACCTCAACGTGGATGCTCACCACACTGTAGAAGATGTTGGGCTCTGTCTGGGTCAAGCAATTTCTCAATGTTTAAATGACAGAAAGGGTATCAACCGCTACGGCCATGTTTGTATTCCAATGGACGAAGCACTAGTAGAAGTTGCACTAGATTTGTCCAACAGACCTTATCTTGTTTACAACGCTCCCACATTACAGGAGCGATTAGGATCAATGGATTCAGAATTGATACCCGAATTCTTAAGGGCACTAACCCAAACTGGCGGCATAACCCTGCACGCAATAATTCGCTATGGTTCAAATTCTCATCACATAATAGAAGCTCTATTTAAGGCATTGGGCAGAGTCATCCACAATGCTACACGGCTCAGCAATATCTACACAGGTGTTCCCTCATCCAAGGGAACACTTTAATTGCTGCCTTTGTTTTTGTTATTCTTTTCATCTTTATACATCTTGTAGGTAATGCTATCCACTAGGGCCTGCCAGCTGGCTTCCAGTATGTCGTGGGATACTCCTACTGTGCCCCATCTATCCTTCCCGTCAGAAGACTCAATTAGTACGCGAACTTTAGATGCCGTACCCTCCCTTCCAGGCAAGACTCGTACTTTGTAATCAATAAGTTCCATATTTCTAAGTTGAGGATAAAACTTCTCCAGGGCCTTTCTTAAGGCATTATCAAGGGCGTTGACAGGGCCTTGGCCCAAGGCTGCAGTATGCTCAATCTGGCCACCAACTCGAATCTGTATCGTTGCTTCAGAAACAGGCAGTTCTTCACCCCTTTGCTTTTGATCAATAACCCTGAACCCTATCAATTCAAAGTATTTCTTCGTCTTTCCTAGGGCCCGCTTAATCAAAAGCTCAAGGCTTGCTTCAGCAGCTTCAAACTGGAATCCCTGAAGCTCCAATTCCTTGATTTCTTCGAGAACTTCCATAGCAACAGGGTCATCCTTGGAAATGCCCAAACCATATTCTTCAGCCTTAACCTTTATAGTTGTCTTACCAGAAAGCTCAGATACAAGTATCCTTCTCTTATTTCCTACCAAAGAAGGATCAATATGCTCATAAGTTCTGGGATTCCTTTCAATGGCACTCACATGTACTCCACCCTTGTGAGCAAAGGCGCTTCTACCCACAAAGGGCTGATATTTGTTCGGTGGAATATTGGCAAGCTCCAAAACAAAACGGCTTACATGTCTCAACTTTTTCAAATTTTCTTCATCTATACAGGGGATATTCATCTTCAAACATAAATTAGGAATGATGGAACAGAGATTGGCATTTCCACACCTTTCACCTATGCCGTTGATGGTTCCTTGCACATGAACTATGCCTCTTCTAACGGCTTCTAAACTGTTTGCAACAGCAAGTTCAGAATCGTTGTGACAATGAATACCAAGTTTTGCCTCGGGAAGGAATCTCTTTGTTTCTTCTATAATCTCACCCAATTCATGTGGCAGTGTGCCTCCATTTGTATCACACAGAACCAGAGTAGAAGCACCTGCATCGTGTGCTTCCTTTAATGTAGCAAGAGCATACTCTTTATCATCTTTAAAACCGTCAAAAAAATGCTCTGCATCGTAAACTACTTCAGGAACATGTTGTTTTAGATAGGCTACGCTGTTTCTTATTATTTCCAGATTACGTTCCAAGGGAATCCTCAGAGCGTCCTTTACATGAATCGTCCAGCTTTTTCCGAAAATAGTAACAGCCTGTGTGTTAGCCTTAATAAGAGCCGCAAGATTTTTGTCTCGCTCCGGGGATGTGGAAGGATGATGAGTAGACCCAAAGGCGGTTATAATGGAGTTTTTGAAATTGTAGTTTTTTATTTCCTGGAAAAACTGATCATCCTTCGGATTGGAATTTGGCCACCCTCCCTCAATGTAATGGATACCAAATTCATCCAATTTCAAAGCAATACGAACCTTATCTTCTACACTCAAGGCAAAATCCTCAGCCTGAGTACCGTCTCTCAATGTTGTATCGTACAAAACAACTCTCGAACTCATGCCCCCCTCCGGTACGCTGCACACTTTATGTCAAATTAATTAAATGTTTCTTCTTTTATAGAAAAAGAACCATTTGGGTCTTTGTGCAACTCAAATTCATCGTGCAAAACACGAACTGCAAGTTCGGTATATTTTTCATCAATGACACAGGAAATTTTGATCTCAGATGTGCTTATCATCATTATGTTTATGTTTTCCCGAGCCAGAGCGTTAAACATTTTGCCAGCTACACCACTATGGCTTTTCATCCCAACACCAACAATAGAAATTTTAGAAATGTTATCATCTCCGTGAACTTCACCTGCCCCAATTTCTCTAGCCACCCCTTCAACAAGTTTCATTGTCTCAACATAATTATCCCTCGAAACCGTGAAAGAAATATTTGCTTTACCCGGAACCCCGCTGCTTCCCTGGATAATCATGTCAACGTTTATATCGTTTTGAGCAAGCGGTGTAAAAATTCGGGCAGCCATTCCCGGAACATCAGGAACATCCGTTATAGTGACTCTTGCAACATTTCTGGTGTAGGTAATCCCCGAAACAACATAACGTTCCATACTTTCGTCCTCCTGAGTAACCAGCGTACCGGGCACATCTACAAAGGATGAACAAACATAGATAGGAACGTTGTATTTCATGCCGAATTCAACCGATCTAGCATGCAACACCTTCGCTCCCAAACTGGCCATCTCAAGCATCTCTTCATAGCTAATTTTGTTGAGCTTACGAGCCTTGGAACAGATATTGGGATCGGTAGTATAAACACCGTCAACATCTGTATAAATTTCGCAGAGATCTGCTTTCAATGCAGCCGCCAAAGCTACAGCGGTTGTATCTGAGCCACCTCTCCCCAGAGTAGTTATATTCCCTTCGGTATCGTATCCTTGAAATCCGGCAACTACCACAATGCGTCCTAAGCGTAATTGTTTAAATATAGCATCGGTATTAATAAAACTTATCCTTGCCTCCCCATAATGATCATCAGTAAGTATTCCCGCTTGATATCCCGTAAAGGATATGGCATCACAGCCGAGGTCTTTTACGGCCATGCAGAAGAGGGCTATGGTTATTTGTTCACCAGTTGCCATGAGAACATCGAGTTCCCTTGGGTCTGGACGGGGACTAACTTCCCTGGCCAGCTCTATAAGCCTGTCCGTATCACCAGCCCTGGCAGACAACACAACCACCAGATCATCCCCGCTCTTTTTTCTCTTTACAACCCTTTGGGCAATTGCTTTAATCCTCGCGGTGTCAGCAACGGAAGTGCCACCATACTTCTGGACAATCAAAGCCATTTCCGAAAGCCCTCCTGAATGGCAAAGTTCTGTGTGAACGGTGCTTTTAACACAGCAAAATTATCATTGGTAGATTTTTTTTAACTTTAAAAAAATTACATTAGCATATGGCAAATTATTTAAGGCAAGATTTTTTAACTCCGGCTGCATACGACTTCTACTTTTTGCTTACGAGAAAATATCCCAGAGATTTGTCTTTGGAAATCGTGGGCAATAGATATGGACTCACCAAAAAAGAACGGGAGGTCTTAAAACGGGGAATTCACCCCCAGAAAGAAGCCTTGACCCGCCGTGGAAAACAATTTAAAACCGCGTCATGGTCAAACAGAACAATAACTATTGACGGTCACAATGTTCACATTACCCTAGAAAGTATCTTTCTTGATAAGATATTAGTTCTGGCAAATGATGGACCTTTGAGGGATATATCAGGGGTTTCGGGAAGTTTCAGAGCAACTGAAATAACAGTTTATGTAATTGAAACGCTGTATAAATTTTTTAAAGAACATCCACCTAAGCGGCTAGTTGTACTTTTTGACTCCCCCATTAGTAAAAGCGGTGAACTGGCAAAACTATACAGGCAGACCCTGAGTAAACTATCAATTCCTATAAAAAGTCAGGCGGTGCCGGTACCGGAAAAAGTCTTTGATTACGAGTCAACTATTGTTGCAAGTAGTGACTCCCATGTGATAGATTTGTCAAGAATTTGGCTAGATCTGCCTCGTCTGATTGTTGATCACTTTGATATTAAAATAAAAAGCTATGATTTTTCATATTTGACCTTTTCGCCTTTCGCAGTTAGCCAAAGAAATGACGATTAAATGGGGCTGGTTAGCATGAAACAAAGAAGAACAATTTTAATCGTTGACGATGACCCTACTTTTCTTGAGCTAATGAAAGAAAGATTTAGCCAAAATGGATTTAACGCCCTTTGTTGTAAAACCGCAGAAGAAGCTGTCAAAACTATCAATTCCCATCCCTTAGACTGTGCAATTCTCGATTTAGTACTGCCCGATAAAAACGGTATAGATATTCTGGAGTATCTAAAAAATTCATCTCCAGAATGTCCTGCTATAATCCTTACAGGATACGGATCAATAGATATAGCCGTTAAGGCTATGAAAAGAGGGGCATACGATTTTTTAACAAAGCCTATATCCTTTGAAGATCTATTGCAGAGAATAGAACGAGCACTTGAATTTTATCAGCTTAGAAAAGAAAACATCCAGTTGAGAGCTCAGCTCGAAGAAAAGCACTATTTTGAGCGCATGATCGGTCGAAGCAGACCCATGCAGCACCTTTATAAAATCATTGAGAGGGTTGCCAGGACCGATGCTACAGTATTAATCACAGGGGAAAGTGGAACAGGCAAAGAATTAGTTGCTCAAGCAATTCATAGTTTAAGTAACAGAAAAAATAAACCCTTTATCCCCGTAAATTGCGGAGCAATCCCGGGTGAGCTTTTGGAGAGCGAATTTTTTGGCCATGAAAAAGGAGCGTTCTCAGGAGCTATACGAACCAGAATCGGTAGATTTGAGCTGGCTCACGGGGGCACCGTATTCCTCGATGAAATTGCTGAAATGAGCCCTAAGCTCCAGGTAAAACTTCTCAGGTTTCTACAAGACAGAAAATTTGAGCGTATAGGTGGGACGAGAACAATAGAGGTTGATGTAAGAATAATCGCCGCTACAAATAAAGACCTGTGGAAAGCCGTTCAAAAAGGAGACTTCAGAGAAGACCTGTATTACAGACTTAATGTTGTTCCAATTCATGTTCCACCGCTTAGAGAAAGAAAAGAAGACCTACCTTTACTAATTAAGCATTTTTTACAACATCACTGTCGTACAAAAGGCTTACCGGAGAAGCAAATTCATCCTGATGTTATAAAATGCTTCGAAAGTTACCCATGGCCAGGGAACGTAAGGGAACTGGAAAATCTTATGGAACGGTTGGTAATACTTGCAGAGGGAAACACCATAACCTTGGACGATTTGCCCGACAGATTTTTGACATATTTTGACGAAAAAAAAGCCAATTATCCCAAAGTCACTCTCTCAGAGCAGGGAATAAACCTTAAACACCTGTTAGAACAACTTGAAATAGATCTCATTCTTCAAGCCCTACAAATAACAAATGGCGTAAAGAATAGAGCCGCAAAGCTCTTGGGTTTGAACCGAACTACTCTTATAGAAAAGATGAAAAAACATAAAATAAAGTTCTCTCCCCAGAAATGATTCTGGTATCCTTTTTGCCGAGATCTAAACAGCGGAATACTCCTATTGCTTTCTGGTAGAAACAGTAAAGCTATGAAAAAGTATGGAATTTGTTTTTTCCTGTCAGGAATATTTTTTTACCTTCTGGTAATGCCAGAATTATCAGGAGCTACTTCTCTATCTTCCATAGAAGTTCAGGAAAGTTTAAATGTATATAGAGTTGTGTTGTGGATGAAAGGAGAATTACCGGAGTCAGTTAATATAAAATCGCTACCTCGGATAACATGCCAATTTTCAAAGCTCGATGTTGTGTCCAATATAAAGATTCCTCGTCTTCCTTTTGGTGTGGTTTTCGATATCAGATTAAATAAGGGAATCAAAGGTTCCGTTGAATTAAAAATATCGGATCCGAAAGCCCATGTTGAATATCTGGTTCTCCCTACAATACCTGCAAAGCCCGGAATGTACAGGTTAATATTTGACATAATTCCTTCTAGTAAAAACCAGACCCTAGAACTGGCGGCAGATTCAAAAAAGAAAGAAGAGCAACCCTCTGTCATCCAGGAACCAACCCCAAGTAAACCTCAGGAAAAACCTGCAGAGCCTTTAAAACACACTTCACAAACAAAAATACCTTTTGATGAATACATATATTTGAGAGCTCAGGAAGCATTTGATTCTCAACATTACAAGCGAGCGTGGATACTCTTTAGTAGATATCTTGCCCGAGGAAACAAGTCGCACCGTGCTGATGCCCTCTACAAAAAAGCCCTAGCCTTTTATAAACTGCACCAAGGAAACACAGAAAAATATGGATTTGATATGATCCAGCTCTTTCAGGATGCATTAACTGAATCTCCAAATCACAAACTTGCTTACGAATTCAAGTTTTTAATTGCGGCATTATATCACAAACTCGGTATTACAAAGAGAGCGGAAAGGCTTCTTGAGGA
>JALXAE010000297.1 GCA_026992355.1 Syntrophobacterales bacterium
CCCGGTTTATGAAAATGTTCCGGAACATGTAAAGACTTTCAAAAAAAGAAAAGGAGTTTTTATGGACCTATTAGAAGGTATTACGGAACGGAGGGCTATTCAGTCCTTCGATGCTAGCCGTGATGTGCCTGACGAAACTCTTTTTAGGCTACTGGAAATAGCGGCTCTCGCACCCTCCTCCTTTAATCTTCAACCATGGGAAGTAATTGTAGTCAGGGACAAAGGTCAGAAAAAGTTATTAAGAAAATGTGCCATGAACCAACCAAAAGTCGAAGAAGCGCCGGTGGTTCTGGTTTTACTTGGAAATTTGAGAGCACTGGAAACTAATAGTGAAGAGGTAGTTAACGACAGATTACAAAAGGGATATCTTAAAGATGCATCTCAGAAAGAAACCGTACGGAAGGTAATGTACCAGCTGTATGGTGAGCCTCAATCGCCCAAACGTTTAGCCTTTGCCGCTAAAAATGTTGGATTATATGCAATGACCTTTATGCTTGCCGCAAGAGCCTATGGATTAGAGACCCACCCTATGGACGGATTCGATAGCAATTGTGTAGTAGAGCATTTTGAAATCCCGGATGGCAAAATAGTTTTGATGTTGATAGCGCTCGGATACCCTAATCGCGATTTCAAATTGCTTGATAGACCAACCAGGTTTCCTACTGATCGCTTTTGCAGGGCCGAGTAAACACAGGACGTTGACAACCCCCTTGTTCGTATGAGCAACCCATAGGTACGGTACAACACTGAGTCACTTAGTCGCTTTTGAAACGAGAATTTTTGTGGCATCCTTTTATCTGCTGTAGGTGAAGGACTATGATTAAACCTGAAGACGTAATTAAGGCCAAAAAAATACTTAACATCTCTGAAGAAGCCTCGCTGAATGAAATTAAGTTGAGCTACAGAAATCTCTTGAAAAGATGGCATCCTGACAAGCAACCAGAAAACCACAAAATCTGTGCCGAGAAAACCAGAGAAATCGTATGGGCTTACAATGTCGTTGTTGAGTATTGTAGGGGATACAAATTTTCCTTTTCTGACAATGAGATAAGAAAACAGCTTAAAGGATCTTCATTTAACTGGTGGATGGAACGATTTGGCGAAGATCCTTTATGGGGTAGAGATAATAAGTAAATATTGTACTTTTTCCATAGTCAATGATGCATTTTGTATTCATGCCCAATACATTTGAAAGTTGATAGTCCAGGTTAAAGCCCAATAATGACCTTTCTCAATTAAATTTATGCTCTTATAAGTTCCCATCGAGTAACCAATAAACCCCAATTACTCAAATGCCAGATTGAAACAAAATATCAAGAACATCGTAAAAATATACACAACTTCACGAATTTACTTGAGAAATCGTTCTGTTTCTGATATTGGTCCGAATGGTTGTTTTTTGTAACCATTACTCAGGAGGACCAAATGACCGTCACTAAGGCACACATAGTGGAGAGGTTGTTCAGCCAAGCTAACGGTAAGCTTACAAAAACCGATTGTGCCAGAATTGTTGAAACTATTTTCGAGATTATGAAACAAACGCTTGAAAGTGGAGAAGATGTATTAATAAGTGGTTTTGGTAAATTTAGCGTAAGAGCAAAAAGCCAAAGAAGAGGTAGAAATCCCCAGACGGGAGAACCAATGTTACTTCCAGCCCGAAAGGTCGTGACATTCAGATGTTCCGGCGTTCTGAGAAATAAAATGAACAGTGATTAATAACAGGCCCAATATATGCTTGTCCTTTTTGGATAACTATGTTCGGCTTTGTATGCCATGTCCGATGAAATTACAATACCTATAGAAAAAGCAGAAAATCTCGATGATTTTTACAGTTTCTGGGAACACCTAGAGAAAAAAATATCAACTTTAAATCCTTCTCAAGTAAACATAATCATCAAGTCCAACATACGTGCAACTAGTGGTTTATTTGTATTATTGGACAAAATTCAAGATTATTGTCTCAACAGGAAAATAGACCTAAAGATACATTGGGAAAGCGAGCAAACAAAAAAATTTTTGAATAATTTTAAAGCTTTTGTGAAACATGTTCATATTAAACCGATACGTCCACGAAAAAATCCATTAGTCGGACTGGTTGAGAAAATAGGTTGGTTATCAATTGCTCAGATCCAGGAAATAAAGGACTTTATAATCTTTACTGGTAAATTTTCCTTATGCTGTGTCAAATGTTTTTCAAAGCCTGGAAGGTTTCGGCTAAGTGAGTTGTTATACAATCTCGACCATGTCGGAACCAGAGCAATGGTCATAGTTGGCACAATGAGCGCCCTCGTTGGTTTGGTTACCGCTTTTCAGGCATCAATACAGCTCAGACAATTTGGGGCAAATATCTTTGTTGCCGACTTGGTGGCTCTGGCAATGATTCGTGAGCTAAGCCCTCTTATAACAGCAATACTTATGGCTGGACGAACCACTTCGGCTTTTACTGCAGAAATTGGCACAATGAAAATCAATGAGGAACTTGATTCTCTAAAAACCATAAATGTGGATCCCTTTTATTTTTTAGTCATTCCTAAGACAATAAGCAGCGTTGTCGCCGGCCCCTTGCTTACTATCTGGTCTGTTTTTACAGGTTTTTTGGGCGGCATGACTGTTGCCTTCCTAGCCCTTGAAGTAACGCCATCATCGTTTCTACAGGAGGCTCACGGAATATTAACCATTAGCGACTTGTGGGTTGGTTTTCTGAAAAGTCTTGTTTTTTCTTTCATAGTTGGAATGACTGGCTGTTTCATGGGCCTTGAAACAGGCCACGGAGCAGACGCTGTGGGAAGACAAACCACAAAAGCAGTGGTAAGAACTTTATTTTCGATTGTGATAGCCGACGCTTTCATCACACTGCTTTCATATGCCTTCAACTGGTAATTTTATGAATGAAAATCATTCTGAGGTTATAAAGGTTTCGAATCTTTCAGCGGGCTATGGCAATGAAGTAGTTCTCAGAAATGTTTCTTTTTCTATTTTTGAGAGTGAAATTGTTACTATACTAGGAACAAGTGGCTGCGGCAAAAGCACCCTTTTAAAATGCCTGGTTGGTCTGCTGGAACCAATTTCAGGTAACATTCTTATTTTTGGGCATGATGTTGTTAAAGCAGGATTTACAAATGAAGTTCGGCTGAAAACTGGAGTTCTCTTTCAAGCAAGCGGGCTAATAGGTTCATTCAGTGTCTTTGACAATGTAGCCCTACCCCTCCGGGAAAATACCAACTGGCCAGAAAGCTGGATTAGAGACCTAGTCTATCTGAAGTTGGAAATGGTTAGGTTAGCCGATGCAGCTCGGTTAATGCCATCAGAACTCAGCGGAGGAATGAAAAAAAGAGCCGGATTGGCAAGAGCTCTGGTGTTGGATCCCCCCCTTCTCTTCTGTGATGAGCCCCTTGCAGGCTTAGACCCTGTTACAGCATCCGAAATTGATGAGCTTTTACTGGAGCTAAATCAAAATCTGAATATCACATTGGTTGTGGTCACCCATGAACTGGCGAGTATAGAAAGAATATCCGATAGATGTATTATGTTGGATCAGGATGTTAAAGGCATTCTTGCAATGGGCACAGTTGAAGAACTTAAAAAACCAGATCAACCCTTAAAAGTTAGAAACTTTTTCGGGCGGCATGAAAAAATAAAATCCAAAAACGGAGAAAAGAGTGTCTAGAGAAATAAAACCACTCTACGTTGGCTTGTTCATCCTTGTAGGCACAGTATTGATAATTGCTTTTGTGTTCTGGATAGGTTTTTCGCGATTTTTTGAAGAACACAAAACCTATGTTACCTACTTTGATGAATCCGTAAAAGGACTTCAGAAAGATGCAACGGTAAATTATCGTGGAGTCCCTGTAGGTAGAGTTGGAAGAGTAGGAATTGCACCCAATGGTCGCCTAGTTGAAGTTATACTCTTTCTAAAACCAGACTTTCCCGTGGACAACTCTCTGATTATACGACTCAGAGAGCAGGGAATTACTGGCTTGAGATTTCTGGAAATAGATAAAGCGCCTGAAGATACAGAATCCTTAACCCCTAAAATAGACTTTACGCCTCCCTACCCCCTTATAAGAAGTTATCCATCCGAAATAACCGCTTTGAAGAGGGCAGCAGAAAGGTTGTACACTAAAATTATATCACTAGACCTTGATACACTTGTACGCGAATGGCAGATCACGGCTACAGAAGTGAGAAAATATTTATCAAAGGCAGACGTTGCAGAAACTCTAACATTGTTAGAATCGAACTTAAGGAATCTCAAAACAGTAACACAAGATATGGCTTTGGGTGTCAAGGCCCATTCTATAAAAACCATACTGGAAAAAACAGACCAAACTATTTCCTCGATAGGGAAATTGGCGACATCAGTAAATGCAGATCAACTGAACCACACAATAATACTTGTGGAAGAACTGATAACTAAACTAACAACCTCAATAGAAGATCTAGACAAAAACATGAACATGATAACTGGTAACCTGTGTAAGGTATTAAGCGAATTGAAATCAACTTTGAGAGCCCTCAGAAACGAGCCAGGAAAAATATGGATAAAACCGGAAAGCAGTGAACCATTTCAGGAGGAAGAACCCAAGTGATTAAAAAACATAAACCATTGGCTATAAAATTTGCAAATTTTTTTAAATTAATTGCGGTAATAGCCTTCCTCCCGTCATGTTCCAATGTTATCTTCGAAACACAGCCTCATCCAATTTATTACACGATAGAATATGAAACAAAGCCCATTCTTCCCCCAGCCAGTTGTCACAGAAGTGAAAAAAACTATCTGATGGTTTGGGACTTCGATTCATCCAATCCATATGAAACAACTAAAATGGTTGTTTTAAAAGGCTCCCACAAAATTGAGCGATCATCCAAACACCAATGGATATGTGAACCCGCTACCCTGCTGAAGGACAAACTTTTGAAAGACCTTGAAAATGACCGCTTTGTAATGGCCGTGATCCCCTGGATGCACGGTATTCCCTACCAGTACAATTTGACAGGTCGTATAGAAAAATGGGCCTGGGTAGAATCAAAAAAACATTATCACGCTGAAATTTCTGTTCTTCTGCAAGTATGGAGCGAAGAGAACCGCAAGTTAATTTTTAAAAAGGTTTATACGTTGCAAGGTCCCGAAAGTAATATCAACACACCCGATGCTTTTGTTTCTCAAATTAGCCAGTTAGTAAGAAAATTATCAGAAAGATTTAGAAGGGATTTTTACACAAGATTATGTGAGATTTTAGCTAGATAGCGCACTTAGCCTTCAATTTCCTAGACATATATTCTACATGCTTTTGAATTACGCCCTGTCCGGTATCCAATGCTCGCTTCACAGTCTTGACAGCGTAGATTACAGTACTGTGATTTCTATTAAAAGCTGCACCTATGGATTGGTATGTCTCTTTCGTGTACTGACGACATAGGTAAAAAGCGATTTTTCTCGCGAGGGCCACATCCTTTTTTCTACTGGGAGACAAGAGATCATTCTTGCTCACTTTAAAGGTCTCACAAACAAGCTCCTGAATTGCCGATATGTTGATTTGCGGTAGTCTTTCATAGACAGTTGCAACAACATCTCGTGCAAGGGACAAATCGATAGGCAAACTCATCACATTGCTTTTAGCAATTAAGCCTATCAAACAGCTCTCGAGTTTCCTGACATCTCCTTCAATTGTACCAGCCAAATACTCAAGAACTCTCGTGGGAATGTTAACTCCTTCAAGTTGGGCTTTTTTTTGCAAGATCTTTAGACGAGTATCAAAATCAGGGTGCTCTATAGGAGCCAGAAGCACTCCCGACAATCGAGACTTAAGCTCTTCTCGTAGTCCAGGAATATCCCTAGGAAGTTTTGTTCCAGTACAAATGATCCGTTTTCCCCTATCTAGTAACTCATCTATGGTATAGATTAGTTCCGATTGTATCTTTTCTTTCCCACTCAGAAACTCAACCCGCTCCATTAAAAGGATATCGCAAGCATTCCTGTACTTCTTTTTGAAAAGCTCCATCCGGTCTTTTTTCAAAGCCGCTATCATTTCGTTAGTAAATTGTTCTGCTGTAACATACCTTACCTTGAGCCTTGGATTTTTTCGAACGACATAATTTCCCACAGCATGAGAAAGATGACTCTTGCCCAAACCTGAATCGGCCAGAAGGTACAAAGAAGACACATGAAAGGATTGACCAGTAGCTATTGCCAAAGACGAAGCATAAGCCAGATGATTACATTCACCAACCACAAAGTGATCAAAGGTAAATCGTGGATTAAAAGGAGACGGAGGAGTTTTAATAATGTCCTGAAAGGCGATCTGTCGGTAGACTGGTTTCCTCGAATCGCTATTAGAAAGTTCTTGAGAGTATGAGTCGAACTCTTCCGTTTCACCATCAGTTTCGTCTGTGTCACCTAGAAGCGTCAGGTCGTCAGGTACCACCTCATAATTGAAACTCCTCACTTCAGGGAAAACCGATTTCACGATGTCCATTATCTTGCTTTCGAGGCGTTCCCGAATCCATTGGACGTGGAAATTGTTTCTGCATCCTAAAGACAAAGCGTTATTTTCAACACCAAGAAAATGTAGTGGAGCAATCCAGAGATCAAATTGTCCCTTCGTCAAAACTCTTTCGAGCCGTTTTTTTAATTCTTCCCATTTTTCCTCGCTGGAAATCAATCTTTCAGCCCCCATAAGCTCCACTAACTTTACTCACAGACAGTTAAACATCTTCAGGACAAACCACATCAAACTTCTTAAAGGCGTTACAGTTTGCTTTTAATTGGTACACCACCTCACAGGAAAAAATCAAAACCGATTATGACCAGTTAGAACCTTTTATCGCCTTTTGAATGCCTAAAAATTATATCCCAATGGAATGGTATGTTATGAAAAAACGACACGTAACACCTCGATTTGAATGGGTTTTCAATATCAGAATAATTTGTTTTTATCTCAACACATTATACCCGACGGGCAATTTAAAGGATTCGATTTCCATTCTTCAAAACTTTCTCAAACTAATTTTTTTGTAAAAAAACGCTTAAAAACTATTTCAAGAATTACTTAAAGAATCCTTTCGGCACAATTACTATGCCTCGAGGAGTTATCTGGAAGTTTTTTGCATCTTCTCGGGGATTTATACCTATTTCTGTACCGGAGGGAATTACGTTATTTTTATCAATAATTGTTTTCTTTATCCTGCATTTTCTTCCGATCTCTACATTGTCCAGAATAACAGACTCGTCAACCTCTGAATAGCTATGTACAAAAACGTTATACGAAAGGACAGAATTACGAACTATACCACCACTTATAATACAGCCTGGGGAAACCAAGGAATCAAAGGCTGTCCCTACGCGCGAAGAACTGGAGAACCCTCCATCACTAAAAACGAATTTAGCCGGAGGATAAGGCCTATAAAAGGTTCTTATTGGCCACAGTTCGCCATATAAATTAAAAAAAGGATCAACTCCTGTAAGATCCATGTTGGCGTTCCAGTAGGCATCTAGGGTTCCAACATCTCGCCAATACACTGAATCCCTTGTTTTATTAACCACTTCCTTGGCCCGTATTCCTTCCGATTCTGAAAACTTGAATACATAATCTTTTATTTGATTGTACTTTCGATAGGGATAACCATAGACTTTATGGGTCATTATAAGACGGGGAATAATATCTTTCCCAAAATCACTGTAATCAGTCGATTCCAATATTTTTATGAGCACATCGGTTCGGAAGATGTAAATTCCCATTGACGCAAGAGCATGTTTTGGGGCCCCGGGAATGGGCATTGGCTGGCTGGGTTTTTCCTGAAAATCAGTGATTCTTAAGCTTTCATCCACGCTGGCAATTCCAAATTGATTTGCTACGGCAATATCAACCTCAAGAAGACTAACTGTAACGTCAGCTCCCTTTTCTTCATGAAACTTTTTAAATGTACCATAGTTCATCTTGTAGACGTGATCACCGGATAAGACCAAAACGTGGGTAGGATTTTCCCTTTCAATCAAATACAGGTTTTGCCTTATAGAATCAGCTGTTCCCTTGTACCAATGCTCACCGTATCTTTGCTGAGGGCTAACTATTTTCATAAAATGCCCAAGAGGCCTTGAAAAGAAGGGGAGCCAACCATCTTCAAGATGATCTACAAGAGATTGAGATTTGTACTGAGGAAACACTAATATTTTGTAAATACCTGAATTTATACAGTTACTAAGAGGTATATCAATCAATCTGTATATACCCCCAAAAGGAACAGCTGGTTTACATCTGTCAGCCGTAAGAGGTCGTAGCCTTTCCCCTCGTCCCCCCGCCATTATAACCGCCAGTATACCGCCCATCCATTAACCTCTCTTGCTATGTTCTTTTAGCCACCTTTTTACATTAGGCAGTTCATGTCCCCAATAAACCAGCTTGCCATTCTCATCAATCAACACAAATAATGGAACTCCATAGGCCCCGTATTTAGCACTAACCTCGCTTTTTCTATCGTATAAGACGGGCATGGAAAGAGGATGCTTTTTCTGATACTGAACCACGTGCTCAAAGCTATCGTTTGCTCCTACATTTATAGCTAAAATTTCTAAGTCCTGATTACTGATTCGCTTTCTCAATTCTTCAACACGTGGTCTAACCCTGAAACAAGAGGGGCACCATGTCGCCCAAAAATATAAAAGTACCGGCTTTTTCCCTTCAAACTGCTTTAACTCAACATAGCCCCCAGACAAGGTAGGCAATCGAAAATTTGGAGCTTTCATGTTTGTGAGAGGAGTCATGGTAGTAGAAAGGTCAACCTCCTCATACTTTGGGCCCATGTTCCAAACAGCAGCAAAAATACCTATTCCGAGACCGAACAAAACAAGTAAAATAAATAGTCTCTTCAATGCTTGTAAAACCTCCTCAAATTGCGAAATTTACGGGACAGATAGAGTCCCTGCCTTATACAGAAAATATTCTCCTACCCCTACCATGAGCAAGGCAAAAAGGTTTTGGACGAAGTTTAACCATTTCCCGGCTTTAGGAAGCACAGATATAAGTCCTGTAAATACACCTGCAAGAATTACTAGGAGCGCAAGTCCATAGGAAAATGAAAGTAAAAGTAATGATGTTTTTACTATACTTTTGCCTGTTGCCGCAATGGAAAGCAACACTCCAAGTATCGGAGTTGTACACGGGCCAATAACCAGAGCTGAGGTAGCTCCCATAAAAAAAGCCCCAATCACACTTCCAACATTGGTTTTCGACGACTTAAATGCGAGAAAATTTAAAAACCTGGGAGTACGAATGGGGATCACACCGAACATAATGAGAGCGGCCAATATGCACACATTGCCCACTACTATGTAAAGAATTTTGCTTCCCGCCCACGAACCAAAAATTCTTCCAGTCAAAGAAGCAAATACACCAAGAGCAGTATAAACAACGGCAAGACCTGTTGCGTACATGAACGAAACGAACAAAATACGACCTTTGCTAGCAGACACTTGATGTCCTAAAAAAGCCACGGTAATTGGAATAAGTGGGTACGTACAGGGTGTAAAACTCGCAAGAATTCCTCCCCAGAAAGAGGCTATAATTGCCAGAAAAGGTCTATCAACCACTAGCTTTTTGAAGTGAAGAGTCCAATCTAACACTATCCAATTCTCCCTCTAAAATTCGCTCCAGCCATTTAAAACTTTTTATTTCCTGGTGAAAAGTAATTTCCAACCACGTTGACAGGTTTTTCAACAAGCCTTTTCTCTTCCACCTTGATACCTTCACTTTCCATAAATGATCAACAGGCCATGTGTGAGCAGCCTGTATAACCCTTAAAATTTCAAGATCCCACTCCCATTTTAATGTCCCACTTAATCTATGAAATGCACAGGTTGTTCGAAAAGGCGTCAGTTGCCACACCCATTTTTTTGCCCTTGCCAGCTCATTGCCACACACTGAGCATCTTTCAAAGGTTGGCAAATAGCCCTGGACAAAACCAAAACGGAAAAGAAACAAAATTAAAATGTTAATTGCATCAGATGTTTCACATAAAGATTGTAGGGTTTTCAGAAGTAGCTCGAAAATACCTGGATTAGGATCATCATCTGGAAGGAATCGTAATAGAACTTCTCTTATTATATGTTTAACCCCCAAATGTTTTCTGCTCTCAGAACCTGTAATAAACCATCTTTCCAACTTCGAATCCTGAAGCCACAGCCCGCGAGGAGTTTCTTTATAGACAAGCTGTATGAGCGCAAGGGGTTCAAGCGTGTTTACAAATCTTTTTTTGCTATGCTTGGCACCTTTGGCAAAACCGGATCTTTTTCTATCCGAATCTTCCAGGAAAAAAACCACCCTATCAATTTCTTTAACATCCCTGGTTCCGAGAACAATAGCTCTCACACACTGTTCATTCATTGCAAAGATTTCTTTTTCAAATCTGCGGGAATAGAAATCTTAATTACCGCTCCCCTTTTACCAAGATTTGTAAACACTTCGTTATCCCACGCCAATGTAATACCTCCAGCATTGCCGATAACCATTCTGGCCGATTTCTCAACATCGAATTCCATGACATCGCCAGGTTGCAATAATTTGCTTGTGGGCTTTGCTTCATCAACCCACACTTTGATCCAGGTTTTCTCAATGGCTTTTATAACCAGTTTATGGGACAGATGTTCTGGCTTTACCGGTTCGATTTCCCCTTTTTGTTGAACATTCAC
>JALXAE010000298.1 GCA_026992355.1 Syntrophobacterales bacterium
CCAATGCAGACCTTCCTTGATTCATTGTCAATGGCAAAAGAGAAAATGCTAGATTGCACCAGACAGACAAATTTGCCCCAATGTAACCAAGTGTCAGATTAAGTCTAGTTCAGTACACGTAATTTCACCGAATTTGTCCCGCGATGCGCGGGATCAGGCACTTGAAGTACCATAGTACGTCTGCATGTCCTCCGCTTTGCATCTTCGGCAAACTTACGAGCTGCATAATCCGTGTTTAATTTTTTGTGGGGCGTATTTGACGTTTTGTGTTAGGTCTTGAATCAGTTTGTAAGCTATTCGTGCGGTTTCCTGCCGTATCAAGCTGTTCCCATGTCTCAAAGTATGTATTATTCCCGGAAGAGAGGCGATGCCGATCCGGCATATAGCCAATTCTATTTGGTCATACAAGTGCATATTGTTTTCTTTTCCCAAAAGGGCGAGAATAGGTTTTACTGCTTTTGAGTACCGAATTCTGCCAAAATAATTTATCGCTGCAGCTTTGGCCTCCTGGTCTTGGCTGGCCAAGACGGCCATCAAGGGGCCAGCAACCATCTTATGCCTAATTCTTTCCAATTGCTCAAACGCAAATTCATTGCCACTGAGTTCATGATTTTCAGCGGATGCCAAAATTGCAAGCGTAACGATGGCCTCTTTATCGGCACTCTTGGCCAAAATTCTGATGGCATATTCTGATTCCAAACAGTTCGTTTCGCTATGTAGTAGGAAATCAAGAAGTTCTTCCGGCCGTTTAATAGGTGAATTTTTATCCAGTGCCCTGAGAGTGCGCCACCTTATCTCATCCTTAAGCCTCCAAAGTTCGTCTTCAAAGTCCGATGAGGACTCAAATGACAGGACGCTCGCTTGTTCTTCTGGGTCTAGACTAGAAAGAAGCTTCTCTTCGTCCTTGTTCAGCGTTTCGGCTATCTCTTCTATTTCACTATTATTCTGAGGAAAGTTTAAAAGAATGTCAAAAAGGATGGATTCAGCCTCTTTGTGTTTCCTGTGTTCAAGAATTCCAATTACTACTTTAATGAAATTTGAATCTGTGTAAAAATCCAATCCTGCTTCACGAGCACAGTGCCAAGCCTCGACCACGGCCTCGATTCCACTGGGATGTTCTATCATTCCCAGAGCTTCTAGAAGGGTAGGTCTAACGGTCCAATTTTCAGATGAAATATTTTCAAGGACATCTGACAGCGTTTTTACCGCACTGGGGTCTCCGATATTTCCAAGGGCTTTTGCAGCCTCTTTTACGATGCTTGCATTTTCTTCTCTTAAAAGTTTGGCCAAGCGTGTAACGACCCTTGAATCTCCGATCGATCCCAGGGCTTTTATTGCTGCTATCCGGAGGGAATCCTCTTTCGCCTCAAGAAATGGAAGAAGGTAGTCTATTGTAGCTGGATCTTTTATGTCTCCTAAAATCTCTATGATTAAACGGCAACAATCATTGTCTTTTGCGTTGATCAAGGAATCTATCAGCGCATCAGTCAAGGGAACGCCTAACATTAAAATGTTTTCCCTAACCTTAGTATTAAAAAGGTAATAATTTGGGTCCTTGCAAATTGTTTCTATTATATCTACTGCAGCTTTGCCATTTCCAATATATCCTAAGGCCTCAATGGCTGTTACTATTGCATGACGTTCCTCAGAGGATTTCAAAACCCCTATGAGCAGATCCACCGCTTCGGGATCACCTATTTCGACAGCGGCTTTCACCGCTTGTTTTCGAACTGAAGGATCATGGTCAGAAAAAAGAGTCGCCAGTGCGGGGGGGATTGGAGGACCCATATTCCCTAAGGCTCTGGCCGCTGCAACCCTAATGTCACCATCATTGTCATGTAAGGCCTTAATAAGCCGCGGCACTTTTGATGGGGTTGCGATTTTTCCAGCCGCGTCCGCAATGAAAAGATATGCTGAAGGAGAAGTTAGACTGTGCCGCCATTCCTCATTACAACAACAATCAAATAATAAGTCAAAGGCTCTTTCGTCTCCTATTTCTCCCAAGCATAGCGCAGCGGCCTCGCGGACTTTTGGATCGTAGCCACGTAAGGCCTCAATTAGGGTATCAACAACTAGATCTTGTTTTTTGTGCATGAAAGGACTCTCCTAAATTGAAACCACCTCATGTTAATACCCCTCTAAGAAACTAATCATCACAGTATTTTTCCCAGTATGGGACTCTTTTTGATCCTTTTCGACTTATCCAGATGTTTTATTTAATACCTAGTAACAAAGAGGTTTTTGGCCTGCAATTTTTCTACACGGCTCTAAGTTTGATAACCTTATATGAATAGGGGAAAAAAATTACTTTGTTATTTAGAAGGTATATTTAGGCAATCCATACCAAAGAGAAAGCTAAATGCCTCATCGAATGGATACGATAAGAAGAACAAAGTCTTTTTATGACGAATTTAGGCATGTGCAGCATGGGTTTTCCGGATGATTTTGGTGGATTACGGAAAGGACTTTTCCAACTGGGCAGGTTCGTTCATCGCTAAGGTATAGCGCTCCAACAATGATAGTTGCAAAAGAAAACTGCTAAAAAAAATTTATTGTCGAAAAAAAAAGGGGGGATTGAAAATGGGAAATTGGCTTGTTGCTCATCTTAAAAACCAAAAAAAAGTCAGTCAGCAAATAAAGACATTTTTTTCAAAACTGGCGCATGAGGTTGAAGCCATGGATGAGGAAGGCTTCCTATTGCCTCCAGAAATTGAAAGTCAAGACTTTTATATCCAGTGGAAACTGAACAGTTTCCTTTTTGAGAAAAACAAGGAAGCTGAACAGTTTGAAAATATCGAAGACCTTATTGGAGATGACATTGAAGAAGAGGACCACAAAGAATACGAAGATTTCTCCATGCTTCTAAAAGATACCTTCCTAGGCGTCTTTGTCTGGTCACCCACATCAGGTGAGGCATGTCTCAGCATATATCTTCTAATGGGTGATAATAACGAAGAGCGTGCCTGGACTAAGGCAAAAATGTTCAAAAAAAAATTGGCAGGGACAATCCATTTCAGCGGGGATGATTGGTCTGGAAACGAGGTGGAGATTGAACGATTGGCACTTGAAGAAGTGTTTAAGGGTGGTCTCCCGGAAAAAAGCGTTACCACTACGGAATGTGTCAATGAAAATGAGACACCTGTATTCATAAATTAGAGAACAATTTTTTCACTACAGCCTGCCAACGTTTCGACCATCCCTGGCCGAGCCTTACAGAAATCGGGCCGTCCATGGCCCGC
>JALXAE010000299.1:0-1277 GCA_026992355.1 Syntrophobacterales bacterium
GTTTAGTTAAGGGTTAAAAGTCTATGCGCAAAATAATAGCTCGTTCGATTCCCACTCCTTCCTCAACTTCTGTTATTTTTACAATTCTTTTCTGTTTTTGTTTCTTTTTTGGGTCTTCGAGATCGTGGTTGTGGGCCCTGTGGCTGGGTTTTTTCTTTTTAGTCGTTGGGTTCTCAAGAAATTTGATTGGAAAACCAACTGGAGTTGTAAAAAGTTGTTCTAAAAGCTGGATATTCTGGTTGTATATTGCCATTTCAATATGGATTATTTTCCAGCTTATACCTCTGCCCTTAGTTCTTTTAAAACTATTGTCTCCAGGAAGATACAACCTGCTGGCTAGTCTGGCAAATTGTGGAATTATATCGGGGGAAAAATGGCGGTCAGTCTCCTATATTCCAGTTTATACCTTCTTTAGCCTTCTGTGGTGGCTGGGGCTAGGATTGGCTTTTTTTGTCGGTTATCAGATATCGGCCCATCGGGAGGAAAGACGCCGTATAACTCTTTTCTTCTTTTGGCTTTGTATTTTCGAATCATTCTACGGGATACTTCAGGTTCTCATACCATCCCTCGGAGTTCTATGGGATAGATCTCCCGATATAGGTTTTGCGTATAAAGATCTTGCTCGAGGCACCTTCATAAACCGGAACCATTTTGCATCCTTTATAAACCTATTCTGGCCCTATTTTGTTGCTTTCATCATTTCGGGGACAAGAACAAAAGCAAGAAGAGGACATCAAAAAAACAAACCCGTAAGAGCACCCATAGATTTTGCTGATGATTTATTCGGCCATAGAGCAATGCAGCTTTTTGTGGTTGGTTTAATGATTTTGAGTCTTTTTTTCAGCCGGTCAAGGGCTGGAATTGTAACGGCTTTTATCGCTCTAAATGTTTTTCTGCTCCTGTCCGGATACCGATCAAAAAAGCTGTGGCTCAGTACAGGCTTTTGTTGGTTTATTATGCTCGGCTATGGGTTGATTATCGGCTTTGGAGAAATATTAAGAAGATTTGCCATGTTACCTGATAATGTGCAGAGTAGAATTGATATTTGGAAAAATGGAATTGCTCTTCTCAAGGATCATCTGTGGGGTGGAATCGGATGGGGTAATTACTATTATCTGGAAGGGCTGTATAGAATTAACCTGATTGATTTAAGAAGAGCCGGTCATATGCACAATGATTATCTCGAATGGGCAGTTGAACTTGGTTTGCCAATGGTAATTGTCTCTGTTGTTCTTATATGGACTCTGTGGTTTCGTTCGGCTTTTATTCTAATAAAA
>JALXAE010000299.1:1287-3231 GCA_026992355.1 Syntrophobacterales bacterium
ATGTTGCATGGACTAGTTGATTTTCCCTTTCATATTCCTGCGATTTTATTTTTGACTTCCTTTTTGTTTGGTTTAATGTGGAGATATCAAACCTTTATGGAAGAGCCTAATATAGTCAGGAAAAAGCATCCATGATAGATATCCATTCCCATATGTTACCTCACTTTGACGATGGTGCCCGCTCTTGGGAGGAATCTCTCACTATGGCGGATAAGGCAGTAAATGACGGAATCACTGCAGTAGTATGTACACCTCATTATACGAAAGGTTCCTATGAAAACAGCAGAGAAGCTGTGGAAAAGGCCATCATTGAATTCAAAAAACAATTAAGACAAAAGGGATTACTCTTGCAGGTATTTCCAGGTATGGAGGTGCATGTATACAACGGGGTTGTTGATGATCTGAAGTCGAGAAAGCTTATCACACTAAACAATACCCAATATGTGCTGCTGGAATTGTCACCCCATTTTCTGCCACCGTCTTTGAACGATATTATCTGGGAACTTACAACGGAAGGTTATATCCCAATAATGGCCCATCCTGAACGGTACGGCTTTACTTTAAGGCAACCGGCTGTACTGGAAAGTTGGGTGGATAAAGGTGTTTTAATTCAAATAACGGCAGCCAGCTTAAAGGGTGTTTTTGGAAGAGAAGTAAAAAGGTTTTCCCTGAATCTGCTGAAACATCGCCTTGTTCACCTAGTGGCCACTGATTCTCACGGACTAGGGCACCGCAATCCTAGATTGTCTTATGCCTATCAAATGGTCTGTGAGGAATTGGGTGAGGATTGGGCTAAAAAGATCTTTTGGGAGGTCCCAGCAAAAATAATCCAGGGAGAATCTCTAGTTCCTTGGGAATATGTTCCATTATTACAAAAAAATAGAAAAACTCGCCTTGGAAAACTCCGAGCTTTTTTAAACAGAGTTAATCCTCTTTGATCTTCCTTTAGCTTAACGCTGGTGTGGCGGTGTATATCCGATACCCACCAGCCCCATACCAAAGTTAAGTCTCAAACCATAAAAGAGAGCCTCCAACTGGTTGGTTTCAACATATACAATGTCCTTGTCATGCAATACTAGTTCCCTGGCACGGTTATTTTGAATATCGTTAAGGCTGATTTCGATAACTTCCCGCTTGCCGGATTTATCAGTTCTTACCAGTTTAATGGACGATTCGTCAGCTACATTAGACAGACCCCCTGCAGCGACTATCGCCTCATAGACAGTCATTTTACCCTTGATTGGGTAAACTCCAGGTTTTCTAACTGCACCGTCCACATAGACGGTTCCGGCCTCAGGAACGAATACCACGTCTCCTCCCTGAATAGGAATATTTAATTCTGCCTTTCCCTCCTTAATGAGCTGCTGCATGTCGATTATATAAACTTCAGGCCTTTCTTTTCCTTCAACCTTACGTCGTACCTGTACAATGTCCCCGGCTTTTTCCGAAAGCCCACCAGCCATGGCAAGAACATCGAGGAGTCTCTGTCGGGAAGGATAATCATAAGTACCAGGCTTATTTACCGAACCCAGTATAGTCACCTTGGCAGCGTATTGTTCCTTAATGAATATGGTTACGTGAGGGTTCCTCAAATACCTTTCTTTATAAAGGTTTTCGATTTTCTTCTCGGCCTCACTGGAGGTCAATCCTTTAATCTCTACAGGTCCTAGAAGAGGAAGAGTTATAAAACCTCTGGCACTTACCCTCGCTTCGGTGTTGAGTTCCGGAGCTTCAAATACTGTTACAGTTAAAAGATCCCCCGGTCCGATAAGGTAATCACTGTAAGATGGTGCCGAACTAACGGAAGAAAATAATGCCCTGTTAAAGTCTTTGATTTTGTTGGCCTGTTCACTTTGCTGTTCTGCAAGTACTTCTTCCAAACTTGCAGTGGGCTTAAGACCCGATGAAGCAGCGCATCCAGTAACAATGACAAGAGCAACAATC
>JALXAE010000300.1 GCA_026992355.1 Syntrophobacterales bacterium
CTCTCTGTTTCAATTAAGTTTCCATCAACAACTAATTGATCACTCTGCACCGCTTTAATTTCAAGAGGTCCTTAAATGAAAAGGATTTTAAAGAGAACCTTGTTAGATCGCTTTCTTCATTCTCAATCATCCGGCAGCATCGTGTTAATGATTGCAACTATAATTGCTTTGTTCTGGGCTAACTCGAGATGGAGCGATTTTTACCGCAACCTAAGTCATCTTAGCATTGGGGTAGTCATAGGGGAAAAAACATACCGAATGGGACTGGCTCATTGGATAAAAGATGGTCTTATGACCATATTCTTCTTTGTTGTTGGGTTAGAAATCAAAAGAGAAGTGGTTCTTGGTGAGCTTTCTTCTTTTCGCAAAGCCATACTACCAATTCTGGCAGCCGTTGGTGGATGTATTGTTCCGGCCATCATATACTACCTTTTTAACAGAAATGGCCCCAGCATGGCGGGATGGGGTATTCCTATGGCAACAGATATAGCTTTTGCTATAGGAATACTTGCACTACTTGGAGATATTGTACCATCAGGATTGAAGATATTTCTAACAGCGTTGGCTATTGTGGACGACCTCATAGCCGTACTAGTCATTGCAATTTTCTACACCAGCAATATAAGCATTCCAAGCTTAATAGTAGCGGGAGTTTTCTTATTACTTTTCTTTATTGCCGTCGCACTAAACGCAAGACGTCCAATATTTTACCTGGTACCAGCTATAGGTGTTTGGGTCAGCATCATGTTTTCCGGTATCCACGCAACTATTGCTGGTGTTCTTATAGCGCTATTAGTACCCGTTAAATCAAAAATAGACCTAAGGAGTTTCTTCGATGAAATACACAATAATTTGAAGAAGCTTTCTCAAACCGGTCCTGTCACGAAAAACAGTATAGCTTTAAACAAAGATCAATGGAACATTTTAGAAGAAATACATTTAATGTTAGAAGATGTAATCCCCCCAGGAATACATCTGGAAAATTATCTTCATTCTGTTCAGGCATTTGTCATATTGCCTTTGTTTGCTTTGTTTTCCGCTGGAGTAACAATTAACGAGGCTATTCTAGCTACTTTTCCATCCTCGATTAGTTTAGGTATAATCTTTGGTCTTCTCGTAGGTAAACCTGTGGGAATACTTCTTTTTAGTTGGATTGCCAAAGTAAGCGGATTATCAGACTTACCAGAGGGTGTTAAATGGGGTCATATATTGGGGGTTGGAACAATAGCAGGCATAGGATTCACCATATCCATATTCATCAGCGAACTGGGATTTAGCAATGATTTGCTGATAGGCGAAGCAAAAATCGGGGTTTTCATTGCATCCCTACTGGCAGGCACTATCGGGTATGTTATCATGAGAAAAACTCTTGTTAATCAACCCCATATGACATGAAGAACGATGATTATAGATAAAATCCTTTATAAATATAGTTTTCAAAACCTCTTAACATGGCTGCTGGTTTATCTCATTATATCTCCGTTCATAGAAAAACTGCCTCATGCTAACATATTTATAACTGTTTCCATATCCCTGGTTTTGTTCTTTGGTGTATATGCAATCGGCAAAGAAAGCAAACTACGTAAGTGGACAATAATCACTTTAACTATATCCCTGATTCTTTTGTGGATAGATGTTTTAAGGCTTGTTAGTTATCCCAGAATATTCAACACATTTATAACCCTTGTCTATGTAAGCATGTTAATATATTCCTTTTCCAGGTACGTTTATACTTCTAAAGAAGTCAACACCAGCTTAATATGTGCCGCATTATGTTTGTATTTGTTTATCGGTACGTTTTGGGGTTATCTTTACGAAGCTTTGGAAATTATAAAGCCCGGCTCTTTCGGCGGCGAATTAATAAACAACGCAGAGACTTGTGTGGAACTGCGTGAGCATTTCCAGTATTTCAGTTTCGTCACGCTTACCACTCTAGGATATGGAGACATACTCCCTAAAACACCAAGTGCAGCTGCTTTGTGCAGGGCTGAAGCAATCATGGGACAATTCTTCATGGCTGTATTGGTGGCTCGTCTTGTAGGTATTCAAGTAGCCCAGCAATTTTCCAACAAAAAGAATTGAAAAGATTGTTTAAGAACCATTTGTAAACAGGGGAACAACAAGTTAAAATTTATATTGCACTGTTCAAAGATCAAAATAAATGGAGGGAACATTTAAATTAAAGCACCACAATAGCTAATCAAGACTTTCCTTTACATACTATTAACGATTCCCATCTCATCCACTTAATACTCCAGTTCTCTTATCAATGAATTCTGAAATCATTCTAAAGGTCAGTGCAAAAATAAAATGCAGGAGTAAATATATGCCAAAAACTAAAAGAACAGTTAAAAAACCAAATAGCAAAGAAACCAACGAATTTAAAAGAGCGATATTGTACAATCTTTTTTACAGAGTTGGTAAACCCGTTTTTACTGCCACCTTAAGAGACTTTTATACAGCCGTAGCATATACAGTTCGAGATCGAATGCAACATCTGTTCGTCAATTCAGTTGAAAGCTTACTATCAGCACAAACTAAGATAGTAAGTTACTTGTCGGCAGAATTTCTCACGGGACCCCACCTAGCGAATAACCTAATTAACCTCGGCATTTACGAAACCATGGAAAAAGCCTTAGCTGATATGGGGCTTGATATACATGAAGTTATAGATCAAGAAGTTGAACCTGGGCTCGGCAATGGTGGATTGGGTCGTCTAGCCGCTTGCTATCTTGATTCTTTATCAACACTTCAAATCCCCGCTATAGGATACGGAATTCGATACGAACACGGCATGTTTCATCAAATAATTGAGAATGGGTGGCAGAAAGAAGTGAGTGACATGTGGCTACACTGGGGAAATCCATGGGAAATAAAAAAACCAGACCTGACTTATGAAATTGGCTTTGGGGGCCATACGGAGATGTACCACGACGAAAAAGGCCAATTTCGCGTAAGATGGCATCCTGGCCGAATGGTAAAAGCAGTAGCCTACGACACCCCCATACCTGGTTATAGGGTCAACACTGTTAATATACTCAGATTGTGGAGCGCGTACCCCGTGGAATCTTTTGATTTTGAGGAGTTTAACGCTGGAGACTATTTTGGAGCTGTGGAAGAAAAAATAAAAGCGGAGAACATCACAAAGGTTTTGTATCCAAATGATGAACAGTTCATAGG
>JALXAE010000301.1 GCA_026992355.1 Syntrophobacterales bacterium
TAGCAAGGTAATTTCATCTTTTGAGAAAGATTTTAGGGGCAGTCTTTTTGTTTCCATATTTTGCTATTATTTTAGAATTTATTTACCATTGAATTCTTCCCACACAAAGCGACGTTGTTTAGAACGGCCTTCCCGATGCTGTTCCCCATCATCAAAATGTAAGTGCATACTTACTTGAGTTTCCAGTTTGTTTTCTAACAGTGTTTTTAAAGAGTTTGTATGAGGAGACAGAATTCTGTAAGAATCAACGGATTTTGTAATGAATTCTACAGCTATTCCCTCTGATTTTTTTTGTATTCTTATCTCCGTTTCAGGTAAAAACGAGTCTTTCAAATAAATCCTGACTTCCTCTCTTTGAGAAAATTCTGGATTATTTACCAGTATTTGAGTGGCAACTTCGTGGATTTTATCTGGTATAGTTGATTTGATATTTTGAGTTTTTATTTGTTTGACACCTTCAATTTGAGGAGAAATACCAGGCAATATCATATTGAAATTGGCCATTTTACGAAAATCTTTACCAACGTTATTTCCATTATAATCATGATTTTTTCTTACTTTGCTTTTTGTAGTGTCTTGTTCGTTTTTATCAAGTGGTGATTTTTTAGTCTTGTTTGCTAGAAGGATATTTAAATGAATGGAATTATTTTCATTGCTTTTCGTATTTTGAACCAATTTATCTTTTTTAGTGTGAGCGGCCGGCGAATTCGTTTTTAGATTTCCTGTATGGTCTTTTTTTTCGTTGGTCGGAGTTAGAAACAATTGTAAGGCTTTGACATCTTCATCTTTGGCCTTTCTGACAATTGTTGAATCCTGATGCACTATATTTTTATTTTTCTTTTCAACATTTTCTGGTGTTTTTTGATTTATTTTCATTGTTTACCAAAGATCCCACTCGTTTTCTTCTTTCCATCCAATGGATGGAGAATTAAAGTCTTCTATGTCTAAATCGACCTTTTCCTCGGATTCTTTCATGATATCTTCCAGCCATATAGATTTATGTTCTTCTACCTTATCAACCTCTTTCGATATTTGCTTATATTTTTTCCTTGCTTCTTCACAGTCTCTTTCAGCTTCACGAACGGCCTGTTTCGCATTTTCAACAGCCTCCGCTTTCATTATTTCTTCTTCACGAAGTAGTGAAATCTTTAAACGCACATTGTCCAGATAATCTAATGATACAAGTTTACCCTTTATTTCCTCATAAATTCTATTTTCTTCTTCAAACCGCCATCTTTTGAACTCTTCTAGCTCCTTTTGTTTTTTTTCTGCGTCATTTATGGCTACTTCCAGTAATCGCTTTTTCTTTATGAGCTCCTTTTGAGCCTTTTCTGCGCGAATCTTTCTGATATTTAGCAAATCTTCTAATTCGTACTTTATCATGAAGTCAGCTCAATAAGCTTTTCAAGGGTTTCATTAAAGGAGAACTTTTCGTCCACCTTTTGCCGAAGAAAAGTGTTCATTCTGTCAATTTTTTCTAAAGCTTCGTCGGTGACAGGGTCAGAGCCTTTTTGATACTCGCCAATTCTTACCAGGAGTTCTACTTCTCTGTATTTAGCCATAAGCTCTCGAAAGCGCCCCGCTGCCTTTTTGTGCTCAGCGCTGATTATGGAATTCATCACTCTGCTGGCGCTGGCGAGAACATCTATTGCTGGATAGTGGTTAGCTGCCGCCAGTTTTCTGCTAATAATAATGTGTCCGTCAAGTATTGATCTTGTTTCGTCTGCGACTGGCTCGTTCATGTCGTCGCCTTCTACCAGAACTGTGTATAAGGCTGTTATGGATCCCTTATCCGAGTGGCCAACTCGTTCCATCAATTTGGGCAGACTGGAGAATACTGATGGGGGATAACCTCTTCTCGTGGGAGGTTCGCCGGCGGCTAGGCCTATTTCCCTCTGGGCTCGGGCGAATCTGGTGACAGAATCCATGAGAAGTAATACTCTTTTGCCCTGATCCCTGAAATACTCGGCAACGGCGGTGGCTACGTAAGCCGCTTTAAGCCTTTCCATTGCAGGTCTGTCAGATGTTGATACTACAATTACCGATCGTTCCAATCCATCTCTGCCAAGATCTTTTTCTATGAATTCACGTACTTCTCTCCCGCGCTCCCCAATTAGTGCAAGAACCGTTACATCTACTTCTGCCCCTTTGGCCAGCATAGCGAGCAGCGTACTTTTTCCGCCCCCGGCGGCCGCAAAGATTCCCATGCGCTGTCCAACACCACACGTTAAAAGCCCGTCTAGAACCTTTATTCCAAGGGGTAAAGGTTCAGAAATAATCTCACGTTTCAACGGATTAGGGGGATCTGCATAAACGGGATAGTGTGCTTCGGGTTCAAGAGGACCCTTTATATCTTCATCTACGGGTCGACCACATCCATCAAGAACTCTACCAAATAAAGCAGGCCCAACAGGTACCATAAGTGATTTTCCGGTTGGAATAACTTCCGTATGAGGAGAAAGACCATAAATATCGCCAAGAGGTGTAAGCAGGGCCATTTGTTTGGAAAAACCAACGACTTCTGCCTGAACTTCCCATCCACCTGATGGATCTTTCAGAATGCAAACTTCCCCTATTTTTACCCCTGGGGCTACTGCTTTTATTATGGTTCCAACCACCTGAACAACGCGACCTCTAGCTTGAACCGTTTGGGTATCAGAAATAGCCTGCTGAAACATGGTGGTTATGTCAAAAATACCCACAATTACCTCTTTATTGTTTTTCTAAGGGCCTTTTCAATGGCTTTTAACTGAACTTCAACGCTGGCATCTACAACACCCATTTCGCTCTCGAGTACACAGCTGTGTTTCTTAAGACGACTATCAGCTACTATTTCAACAAAACCTATGGTGGGATAATTTTCCATTATATCACTCAACCTAGATTGTATGGTTTCCAAATCTTCAGGGGCTACTTTTAGTGTCACCTGTTTTTGATTTCTAACCATAGCCAGTGCATTTTTTACCACCCTAGTAATGATTTCGCGATCATCCATGTCTCCTATGATTTTCTTTATGGCTTCCAGCACAAGGGAACACATCATCTCTTCAGCTGAAGCCAGATAATCCACGGTACGATGAACGGTTTCCATCATTTTTTCGGCGATTTTGAGTTGTCCTTCCCTGAGACCATCTTCATATCCTTTTCTTTTTTCCTGTTCGTATGCCTTCTTTGCATCATCCAAGATAAGTTCGGCCCTTTTCCGGGCTTCGGCTATAATCTCCTCTGCTTTTACCAGTTGAGCATACTCATTGGCCTTAATGATTTTGGTCCCTGGTGCTATTTTAAAAAAATTGCTTTCTAAAATAACAAAGTTGCCCATTTGTAATTAACCTCATGTAAAAGAACGCGCCTTAAAAAATGCACGACCGAATTTTCATGAACATCTAACACTAAAGATGCTTCAAGCTCATCTAAGTAATAAGACGGTAGCTTTAGGTGAAATCTTTTTTTTACAGTGATCGGAATGTCGATCAGCAGGGTTTTCAAGCATTCTAAGCCCGCCTTTACAAGTCTGTTTTCAAGATTTCCTTCATTTATATTGTCAATTTCTACTGAAGGAATTGCTCTGCTTATAACAAAGGGTGCTTTCTTAATCGCAAATAAGTATCCGCGTTTTCCAATCACGTTTTTTATGTGAAGGACTGTGGCCTTATTAACGACTTGGGCCAAAACAGAGTGTGCTCTTGCAATTCCTGCAAAAAACATAAGATCCTCCACTTCTCTGGTGGGAAGCAGTACAAATCGGTGTTTCGGACTGCGGAAGTCGTAAAAATCTTTTTTGCGATCTATACCTAGTCTCCGTAACAGTTCGCTGGAAAAGTAGCTCTCATATCCAGGATGTTTAATCAAACGGCTCCAAAGTTCAGCTGATACTTCTGGGAAGAAGTTAGTTAGCCAGCCGTGGTGGATGTATCTTATGAGACAGACGTTGAATTCATAAATCGACTTGAAGAGTTTCTCTTTGCTTTTGTATAGTTTTACAATAAAATCTGAACCAAATTCTTCCACCTATTTTACACTCGTGCTTTCTGATTACATGTTCAGTCTAAGACGGCTATTTTAAATCGAATTTCTCCTTCGACGGTTTATGTGCTATTTCCTGTTTAAGAATTTTCCATTTCCAAAGCATAACTCCCCCAAAACCAAAACCGATTAAGGAAAGCAAAAACAATACTCCACACACTGTCCAAAATCTTATAACAGATTCGGGAAGCAATTTTATCCCAAAAATTCGGGTGGCTATTTTATCCACTTGAAAGGTCCTTGCTGTTTCTGCTTCAAAAAGCAAAACGGATACTCTGTCATAATTCAGTCCCTCAATACTATTTGCTACCAGGGCTTTAATGTTGGGTATAAAACGCTTCAATGGAGAGTCTACTCTGTATTTTATAAATACGGATGCCGCAGATGGGATTGTTTTCTCTGTGAATGGATTGTTCTCAGGTAATACAATGTGAACTCTTGCCGCAAGTACTCCGTCTATTTGAGAAATTGTTTTAGCTAGTTCTTGAGAAAGAGCGTAGATAAACCGCACGCGCTCTTCAAGAGGACTGGAAACCAGTCCATGTTTTTTGAATATAGCTCCCATGCTTTCAAATCTTGGTTTAGGATAACCGTATTCCTGAAAAAGAGAGAGAGCGACAGGAACAGCAGAGCTTTCAACCTTGAGTATCCACGTTTGTTCCTGCCCGGGAGCTTTTTCGCAAGGAATTTCGTGGCGGAGTAGCAACCCCATCATTTCATTGGCTTCTTGCTCACTTAAATTGGAATAAAGTTCAACCTTACAAGCAACCAGAACGAATAGGATAATAAATATACTTCCCCACAACCGGAACTGTTTGTAACCAAAATCATTTTTTTTCATGGTCTAAGCTAACCCTGATTACGAAGCAGTGTTGATATATTCTGATCGGTTTTATCAACCACTTTGGCTGTCATTTCGAGTTGCAGTGTGGCTTTATGGAGTTCCCACTGAAGTTTCATTAATTCGGCAGGGGAATACTTTTTTGAATTTATCATGCTGTCTAAAGAATAATCTATCTTTTCGATTCTTTGTTCGAAGGATGTTCTTTGTTTGTCGATACTATCGAGGATAGCATCTCCGGCCGATTTGGGTTTTTGCAAATTAGCTTCTTGAGTTTGCTGAACTGTATTCACGTTTTCCGAATTGACATTTGAACCGTCCTGCATTGCCTGATCAAAGCGAGCTACATCTTGTTCGTCAAGCTGAGCAGATTTTTGAGTTTCCCTTTCGGCTGTTTTTCCCATCTGTTCAGCTATCTTTTTTGAATGGATTGACTCAATCATAACATTTCTAACCTCCCAAGAATTATACTTCTTCTAAAATAGCCTTTGCCATATTTATAGCAGCCTCCTGGTTACCCTTTTCAACCAGATTCTGAGCAATAGTTTTCGCTCGTTTAGACTGGCCTGCAAGCCTCAAGGCTAATGCCAAATATGCTTCTATGAGGTCCTTATTGTCTGGAGACTTTTTAGCTTCATTTTCCAGTATATTTATTGCATCGTCGAACTCATTTCTGCACATTCTGGAGAAAGCCAGTCCTATTGATGGGGAACTGCTTTCCTGACACAGTTCCTTTAAACCTTCAAATATAACGTCCGCTTCCTGAAAATAACCGTAACCAGCCGCTAAAAACCCTATTTCCATCATCAATTGCAAAAAACTACGTTCGAATTCAAATAACACGTTTTTGTCTCCTTCTAGAGCCGCTCTATCTAATGTTTTGGATTACATTTTTTGTCGCGTCTTTCAGTGTGTTCATCATGTTAGTTGTTAAATTACTGATCATTGTCCATTTTTGCGTAAGCATCTGGAGTTTCAGCATATCTTGAGTATTACCCGGATCCATTTTTTGCAAGTGCTCATTTAACTTTGCTTCCTGAGCTCCCATAGAACTGGCTAACTTGCTGTATAAGTTGTCAAGCGAAATAGTCATTTTACTCCTCCTTTTTTGCAAAATGTTTTTATTTCTAATTTTCCGGCTGGATTTTTTCAATGACCATCAAGGCAGCTTTTAGAGATCCCTGTACCTTTTTTGCTATTTCAAATTCAGAAGGAGTCAATCCAGCATCCATTATTTTTTTAACCTCTTGCAGCTTATCAAAAATTAAGGTTATCAACTCTTTTTTTAATTTACCTGAACTGTCTTCAAGCAATCTCTTTTCCAGGTCCAAAAAAAACATCGAACTGTTTTCCATTATTCCTTTCCCCCAGGTTTTTGGCATGTTTGTTATTACCAATGATATTCAAGTATAATAGAAGGCCTTTTAAAGTATATTTTTCTTTTTGTGTTGTTTGTTTTGACTTCAATAAAGTTCCTTCCAATATCGCTTATGATATATTTGTCGCCGATTTTGTCACCTTTATAAACTTTCTGGCCAGATCTTGTGACGATAAAACTTTTGCGCCCTAGCACAACGCTTTCTACATTTTCAAGATCTATGGGTAATGCACTGAAATCGGATAAAGTATTTAAGTCATAATGCTCAACTTTTTTTCCGCTCTTGGTTATGAGATTCAACTTGGATGGCTTTACCGTTACATTTATAATAACCAAACCTTTAAATTTCTCGTCCAGAAAGGCCGCTGCTTCTTTCCAGGCAGAAACTTGGTTTGCTTTAACGTGTCCAGTTATGTAAATTTTATGGCCAGAAGGGTGTACTTTCAAGGAATGACTTAGTCCCTTTGCCCACAAGTATTGTTTCACTCTTTTAGCTACCTCATCAAGGCAAGTGACTTCGTTTTCCACGTCTTTTATGCCAACAACATCATTTTTTATGATTTCTGTAACCCTTTTGATTTTGGGACAAGATGTTACATTACCTTTCAACACAATAATTCCCGGTTTTACTGATTCCACCACGATATTTGGAACTAGCCTATCCAAAATTTCTTTAACTGTTGTTATCAGATGATCATTGGTTAGCACTCTTACCAGAACCGGTTTGTCAAATTTCCTGGCAATTTCTTGAAGTTTTTGCTTTTCACTATCGTTATTCAATATTCCACTAATAACCGGTGTATTTCCTATTTTTTCAATTCGTAATTCTGAAAATCCCTCCCTTTTGAGAATTTTTTCCAATTGCGATATAGGCAGTGGGGTAGATCTGTAAGGGGTAGCTTTAATGCTCGCTCGTATATAGTGCCACGCCCCCCAGGACATCAAAACAACGAATATAAAGACAATTATCAGTGCAGCGTATAATGCTGAAGTCCTGCGGTTTCCGGCAGCACGGACCGCTTTCTGGGCTTTTTTATATTTTTCAGACTGCGGATTTTCCTGCTTTTCGCTGTTTTCGAGATGTTTTTCTCCATCCTTTTCTAAACTGCCCGTTGTATCCTCTGCCCTTCGTGATTCCGTATTATCCGCGCATATATCTCTAGGCGGAAGATAGGGGATTTCATTCCAGCTTTCTCCTTCCTTTAAAATTACAAAGCTTGTCGTACCTATTACTACAGGGGTAGAGGTTTCAAGTTTGGTACTTTCGCCGGAGTTAATTCTGTTTTTCTGAATTTGTAAAAAACCTTCTAGCACTTTTAAATCAATGCTTCCATCAAAGATTCTTATATAGGCGTGTTGTGACAGCACAGAAGAATCAGCGAAAATTATGTCGCTTTCTTCCCCACTGCCGATAACATATTCGCCCGGGTTTAACATCATTTCGGCACCAACATGTGGACCGGCCAGAACTTTTAAAACAAAAGCCATAACTTACCTTTTACAAAACACTACACAACTGGTTTAGCCAACTAGTTTGTATATAGTCATAAACATAGTATTTCCGGTTAGTTAGTTTATCTCTCTCCCTTTGTCCATAATTCTTGCTATAGTTTGATCAAAGATAGTATTGAAATCATCCAGAAGGGCATTGAAAATTTGTTTGTCTGGACTTCTGAATCTAGTACCGTTTGCCTGGCTCTGTAATATAGAACTGATATTAATAGCCATCTGTTTTTTGATTGGGTCTTGACTAATTTCTTCAATTGTAGCCAAATTGAAAATGCAAGGTGCAAGAAATCTCAGTACAAAAACATTAACTAGCGCGCGTTTTGCGAAAGCATTGCTTAGCTCTTCCATTTTTGTATCTGAAATGTCAGGATTTATATTCCTTAGTTTTTCGTCTGCTATACTCTTTGTTCTGTCGTAGATGGCCGCAAGTTCAATGCACAACTCATCTGGAACATTTTCGGTTTTACTTAGTTCTTCCATAAGATTTCTGTAGATATCGCTTATATCCTTCCCATCGAGGATCATAACACCAACACTACCCGCAATGTTATGTGTGTATGTATCGAAATTATCGTAGTTGAACTTTGATACTCCGAGAATATTTGGGTTATCCGTTCTCAAAAATTTTCCGAGAGCCAGCTCTACAGCGTTGTCGAATTTGTCTCCAATGTCTCCCAATTGCACTTGTCTAGAAAGTGTGTCGAAAGTAGTGTTTACTTCTTCCACGATAATGTCCACTGCTTCGGAAGTGGTACCAATTGGCCTGGTTCCCTTGTCTGCACTCCATGTTTTCATAGATTTGATTAGACGCTGTGCCTCGGTTTCGGGATGGAACTCAAATCTGTAGGAAGAATTGACTATTTCTACTCTCGGGTTGCCTTCTTTTATACTCTCTGCAGGTATCTTGAGGGTAAACGAAAGATTTAAATAACTCTTGGTAGGATCTGTATTACTAACACTGCCAGAACTAGGATCTACAATTTGCCCAACAAAAGAATTGTATTCTCTTTTTACGATTATGTCTCCGGTTTCTGAGTCTTTAGAAACACTTATAATATCTGGGCTCTGTTGAAATCCAAAAATTGCACGAATGGGAGATCCCGTGTCATCGGGAGTGGCAATGAGATTAAGAACATCAGCCCAGAATCCCTGATGGGAAAGTGATGTAATTGTCCGCATGAGTCTCACATCAACTTGTCCTTTGGAGTCCTTACACAGCTCTTTTAATAGAGATTTGCCCATTCTGAGCTTTGCTTCCCCGTCTTCTCCTTCAATTTGTTGTCCTTCTATGGACATGTTTAATAGCCTGGTCAAATCCTTTACAAAATTTTCGTGCATACCGTCGTTTTCATGGCGAAACAGTTTAGCATCACTCTTTTCGTCGCTTTTATCACTGTTTATGTCCTTTTTTATTTGGGCATTTTCTAGATCCTGGAGATGGTGCAAAAATTTTGGAGGAAAAGTTCCTTCACCCTTATCTTCGGAACCAGTTGGACTTATGGGAAAGTAAATATCAAAGTTTTGCAACAGCCTTATTGCATTGGAGGGTAAGCCTTCCTGCCCAACATAATTAGGAATGGTTTGTGTTGTTTCCTGTTCGACCCCGAGATTTCTTGCTACCGAATCCATTATTATTGCAATCGTGGTTTCCAGAGATAAAGTGTGAGTTATTTGATTACCATCGTCTAGCATATATACAGAAGAATTGAGAACCCCTCTTAATTGATACACTTGCTGGGACGTTAAAAAAGAATACAACGCCTGCAGTTTACTACTCGAAACATTATTTTTTTGCATGTAACAATTCAAAACTTTTGATAAAAACACCTGGCTGGAAGATGCACCAACCATGATTCCGGCTGAGTTAATTTTGTCCGTCACTTCGCTACGAAGTTCGTCGATGTTGCGTAAAAATTCAGTCAGATTGTTCGTTCCATCCGCGGCCTTTTTCATGAATGTACCAACGTTGCTTTGTGAATCGATGATGGCCTGAAGTTCTCTTGTACTTGCTATGTCGGTTTTAAGCACAAATTCCTTCCAGAAGGCTTTATCTTCGGTATGTAACGATTCGTTTTCACTCACAAAACTTAGTAACTCCTGCTTGTTCTCCACGAAACGTTTAATTTCTTTTTCCGCTATTCTTTCAGCTTCACTCATGGAAACCATGCGTCGGCCGCCTTGCCCCTTCTGAACTATTTTTTTTGAAATTTTTTCTTGGAGGGAACTTGTGTTCAAGGTGTCGGAGATTTCGAATTTTCTTTCCTCTGCCACTTCCTTTAAGATACCTTCAAAGCTGTTTTTGTTGTTAAAAATGTTGGGTGTGGAAAATCTTAAAGCAAGGTTTGAATTGAATTGCTTTATACCTTCCTTTTCGGTATCTAAACCGCGTAGTAGATCTCTAACAACCCGTGTTTCCAATGCCTTTCCGGATCTTTCTAAGTTCCGTAAGTTACTAACCAAGAAATCAACGCTTTCGTCCCTATATTCTCGAGAATTTCTTAAAGCCGTGATAAAAGCCTCCATGACTCTGCGGTTTTCACTGCGAACACGGCCCGGCATAAATTTTTGTTTTAACCAGAAAGCTATTTTCCCGCGACGTGTTTTTCCCTTAACGATCAGGCCATCTTCCATACGGCTATCCAAAGACACAACACCTTCTTGCCAGGCCGTTCTCCTGAATTTATTCAAATCAATGGCCATTTCTTTCTCCCGGTTATTTCATCATTGATTCATTTCAGTCACACTTTATCCCACAGGTTGCCTTTGGGACAGACTTGTTTGCAAGCAGACCAGATGGAGTTACACTTTCATGCCGAGTGGAGGAGGTGTCTGAGCAGTAACATCCTTACTTTCACATTCTTTTAATACATCGTTAATTGTTTGAGTCAAATCTTCGGAAATATTCACAAAACTTTCCAGCGTTCTCTCGAAACTTTCGATGGTTACTAATTTAAAAGGAATCTGATACGCGTATGCAATTATCTGAGTATTTTTATCTATTCCGAGAGTTCCACCACCTGTACCTCTGAATAGAAAGTTTTTTTCTAAAAGTGTTTGGTATAGGCTGGGGCTGGATTCGGACGGCAGATCTCCAACATTGGAGTAAAGAAAAAGAGTTTCTGAATCTGAATCGGCTTCAATGTTGACAACAATGTCGTCAAACATAAGGCAACAGTATCCATGTTCGTCAAAGGAAAGGTTCGGTATTCCTATCCTATTTCCGAATTCACCCAATATCTTTTCAAGTTCCTTATAATCCATGATTTCCTCCATGTAATTGAGAACGAGGATCTATATCGCCTGAGTCAAATCAAGCGCGGAAAATCGTTCTCATTGTTTCGGATTGGGACTGCTGAATTGCTTGGAGTTTGGCGGCTATATCTTTCAGCATATCTCTCATATTATTCATCCAGTCCTGTTCATCTTGAGCCTTAGTTTCATGTTGAGTAGCTTCTCCTTTCTCTTTTTCAGCGTTAGCCTGTCCTATTTGAGATAAACCCTGCCCCAATCCCCCTGACGTTTGGGCAACTCCCTGTGCGATTATTGTTCTACCGTCAATTATCCTCAGGCCAGAATCCAGTTGAACTTGCTTGTTAGTTGACGAACTGCCTCCCGTTTTTTCATCGGCAAGAAGTAGTTCCCTTTCTTGAGGACTGATCTTATCTCCAATACGATTAAACCTGGAGCGAGTGGATGCCAGTTCGTCTTTGACCATCTTCAACTGATTTTTTAGCTGACCTTTGAGTTTAGGGTCTAGATCCGGTTGCTTTAATTTCATCTTCAATTTCTGCATTTTGAGTTCCAGCGAGTTCATCTTCACCCGGGTCTGCTTGTAAGCATTAATTTTGTTCAATTGCATTTGTTGTTTAACTCCAGACCTGACAGTTTTTATGTTGCCAATGGACATTCCGATCGTTACAGCGGCTGAAACAAAACTGGTAACCATTGCTGTTGTAGCAGCACTTCTGAGTTCCTGAGCTTGCCTATCAATTGCTGCCATTTGCAAATCCCGCTCCGCGTTTCTCATTTCCCGGGCATTCTTTCGCTGCTGCTGAAATACCTGGCAAAAAAGATTCATTATTTGGTACATGTCGTTCATTATTTTATCACTGTTAAGATTTTCCACGCCTAAGTTCGTTTGTTCAATAGTTTTATCGTTTGTTTTTTTTTCCTGGTGTAATAACAGTTTATTTTGGAAATACAAATCTACCATTTCAGAATCAGGTTGCTCTAAATAGGGGATGTACATTTCGAAGTTTTTACCCGCCTTATTTGTAATGGTGAGGGTTGCTCCAGACAGAATTTCATTGTTTGTATCTTGGAGTCCCTTTACTTCGCCGAGCTTTGCATCATCTACCGGTGAATGTCCCGTATGAAACTTTGATTTATCATCTACTTTTATCTCCATTTTTGAACTCCCGATTACCTGTAAAATAGGCCGATTCTTAGCCTAAACATTTAACCGTAAAATTTGGTTTTTGGTGTCATAATCCATCTTCAAGGTGTTCATAACAATGGATACATTTTCTTGCATTTGCTCCACCAGTTCTTGGATTTTATCCTGTTCATCTTCCATTTGTTGTTTAATTTTCGTAAGAAACTTTGCTATTTCTTTAGCGTCAGCCTTTGCTTCAAGGGACTTGGCTTGATAGTATCCCCCAGTTGCACCGCTTACACCCAGCCCGATTTGAGTACCTGCTGTGGCTCCCTTACCGATTGTAGTAACAACTTTTGCCATGTCACCAAATTTCTGTGCCATACTTGCCATCCGAGAAGCCTGAACAACGCTTTGACCTGCCATCTTTGTTACCTGAGCACCAGCCCTGGACAGACCTGCAGAAAGAGCACCCGGCCCAACACAACTCACGGCAAGCACTGCTGCCATAATAATAACTGCTGCGATAATTTGTGCTGCCGGTTCGCCAATCCCCATTTTTTTAAGTGCATTGCCTAGTCCCTCCATGAGTTTGTCCATGGCACCCGTTTCTGTAGCGACCATCATTCCTACAGCCATCACGGCACCAACACAGGGACCTAAGGCGAGTCCTCCGGTAGCTACACAGGCGGCAATACAAGCAACTAAAGCAATGGCTGTGGCTATCCAACCAAATATTTTGCCGATTTTGCCGGCTTTTGCAGCCTTTTCTGCCTTTTCTGCTGCTTCAAGTATTTTTTTGACACGTTCTTCATGCTGAGCCTGCAATTTCTCTTTGTTCGTTTTTATGAAATTTACAGAAACTTCTAATTGCTTTTCCTGTGTAATTTGCCTGAGTTTTAACATAAGAACCGTTAGGTCTGCCGAATCGGGACGAGTTGTGGGCGCATCAAGAAAGGGCTTTCCAAGATCTTCGATTTGACCACCGGACTCCGCTTGTTCTTTCAACAAAACCAGAGATTGTATGTACTTATCCAGAGTTTCCCCTAGTTTCTTAACTGCATCGGCACCAAGGTCTTCCACTGCTTGAGGATCCATAAAACCAGTGGGTGGAAGTTTGGTTGAATCGAGTTTATCGACCATCTTTCAGTCTCCTGTCATTCTTGCTTTTTATCCGTTTCTTCCTCATTGCCTTCACTCTTTACCATGGACAGTAGAGTTTCCGCTCTTTCCTTGAATTGCTTTTTGGCGGGATCATTGCCGGAGAATTCTATGACAGCGTTTAAAGCACTTTCTGCGGCTTCTTTGTTGCCCAATATAAGATAACAATCGGCAGCGTGAAGGGCAGGTCTAGGATCTTCTATGTCAAGCAAGGTAGCATAGGAATAAGATTCGACAGCCCTTTCGTAGTTGCCCATCATCTGATGGACGGCACCCAGTCCCATCCAGTATTTTTTTTCTAGATGGTCGAAAAAACAAAGAAACTTAAAGATATTCAAGGCGTCTTTGTATTTGCCGCTTTGATACAAATTGTAACCAACACTGTATATGGCCTCCATTTCTTCGTTGCTTAAACCGTGGGCATCCTTAAAAACGCCCCCTACAGATAAAAAATGGTCAATTATCTGTTCTAAATTTTCTAAGGTTTTATCATCATATTGCCCGGTCATATTTTTCTCCTTCAACTTTTACGGTCTAATAATCCACGAAAGGGTGCTACCAATTTGAAGACCGGAAGCAGTGGTAAAATCTCTTTTTTCTAAACCGCCTAACCAATCTGTCCAATTCTCCAAGGTATTTAAGAACTGTTCCAAAATATAGAGTATGGAGTTTTCTGTAATGTCGGATAAATCTATCAGTCTAAAAATCTGAAGTCGTGTATGGGTCTCATCAAGAGTGACGACAACTTTCTTTTCCCTAAAGTCTATGGGAGCTCTTTTTGCAACGCGCTTTAAGACATCTATTCGATCACCTTCGGGCAATGTAAGTACATTCGCCACGAAACAGAGGGAATAGATATTGGGACCCTTCAAGAACAGAACTTCGTACTCATCGTCAAAGACAAGATAAGAGAATCCATCGGGATTGGCTTCAGGTGAATCGACACCGAGTTTTTTACAAATGATGTTAATTGCTTCAGTCCATTTCATGACAACGCTTTTCCGTTTCAAATTATCTCAAGTTGCCAACAACCGCGTCCTTGCTTCTCTGATCCGTTTTCATGATGTTAGTGACCATTTGATAAATGTTGTCTCTTTTGCTCATAAGCCCCTGAAGCCTTATCATGTCCATCTGAGCTTCAGAATTTAGCGCGTCCATTTCACCCTTTATCTTTTCTATTTTAGAATCTATTTCTCCTTGCTTTTTCTTGTCATCTTTATCAATTTTGCCTGACTCCTTCCGAAGTGCAGCTAAGGTATCGGAAAGCTTTTTTAGTTTTTCATTTCTTTCTTTCATAATTTTCATTTGATCGGCTATCTGTTGTTCAAGGAGATCTGCTCTTTCAAATCCCAGAGCCATTACAAGTACCTGTAAATCCCCACCTTTGATAGAGGATGTAAAATCGTCCAATACAGATTGATCGATAACGTTTGTATTGCACATCAAATCAAGTTTCAGGTAATATAGCTTATCAGCCTTGTCCTGAAGGGCTTTGGAAGCTGCCCAACACCCGTTATTTGCCAGCAAGCTGGCCAAGTCTTCAAGCCGTGAGATGTCGGCATCCACCTGATCAGGGGAAGAATACGAAGCGGAATTGATCAGGTCGGATGCCTTTGAGCCAATTATCTCCATAAGACTTACTGTTTGGTTCTGAATGATCTGACGCGATGCTGGGTCAGCACTTTGAAAACCCCACATTCCAGTAAAGAAGTTATCCACTGCTTTTTTTATCTCTTCCAATTTTTTGAGGTCTTCCATCATTTCGGACAGATTGTTATACTTTTTACCTTCTATTTTTCTCCGAAAAGCATTCAGGAAAGACTTTATGTCTCTTGTTTCATAGCGATCAATTCTGCCATCGTTTAAAATCTGCTGCAAACGTTTATCGCTAATACCCCCAATATCACCCATTTTCTTCGCCTCCAAATCTGGTAAATACTTAAAAAATCAAATTCTTCCTTCTTTATATTCTGACTTTCATACGGCGAGATGATGTCTGAGGCTTCTCGGTTGCCTTAGCCTTTTGTTCAGCCTGAAGCATCTCGCCTTCCATTTCAATTCTAAATCGTTCATGACGCTGTTTAAGTCGCTCGGAAATTTTCTCAGGCCATTTTCGATCGTCCAAATACTCTTTAATCTTTTCTTTCTTAATGCCTATAGATTCATAGAACTCCTCAGATTCCCTGATTTTTCCCTCGGCTTCTCTAATTAGCTTCTCACTTTTCCCAATAATTTCCTCAGTCTTTTCAATTAAATCACCATCTTTCATCATAACTTGGCCTCCTAGTAACGTAGGTTTTTGGTAGTTTTTGTTTTGAGACATTCGCCGGCATTCTTTGGGATGCAAGTAATCTCTGAGATCCGCATATAACCATTCGCGATTGTCCTTCCACCCAAAACTCTTTGCACGCCACAGAGTCTTATACGTCTCTACTAGTTTTGAGCCAGGCAGATAATCCCTCCCAGTGATGTTAACAAAAGCCTTTGGTGTACCTATGATCCACCTAATTTCTAATTCTTCTCTAGCAAGCATATCCACAAACCATATTAAATCTTCAAAAGAATTCATTAACCCTTTCCGTTCGATAATCAGCCTGTACATAAGGAGTATGAGGACCTCACTGGTTTTTAGTTTGTAGGTGAGCTCGGATTTTTTCATTCTGACCAACATTCCACAAAAGATCCTGTTATTTTCATAGCTTGGCTTTGCATCAAGGCCAATTTCAGCAAGACGGTTCGCTAGAGGATGTCTTAAATGTTGCCTTTCTTCTAAAGCATCAGCATCCAGTATATTCATTAAGTAATTTTCAATGCTCATTGTTTGTTCAGTTTGTCTGCACAGCATCAATTGTGCCAATTAACTAAAAACACTTTTAACAACGTCAGCGGCCAAGCTCTGGTTCAACCGTTCTCACTGATTGCATACTTTTGTGGAACAGCAAGCCCTTATCTGCCAACTTTCTTGGCATCAGTCATATTTTGATTCATTGTTGCTAAGCGGCGTGGGAATATATCCGTTTGTAAGAGCCTGGAGGCTTATGCTGAGATTAGAAGTGGGACTTATTGGTAGGAAATATAAGGAGTTTTCCTGTTACTACCGGAGTGAGAGGTCTGGACGACATGTTCAATTTACTATAATACTCCTGAAATACTCCTGAAATTAATATCAGCGCCTCCAAACCTTGCACACAATCCCTCGGGAACAATTTTGCTTTTTTGAACAGGTAAAATTATTAATCAATATTACTTTTTACATTACCGTTTCGTTAACCACTTGAGTATAAACGAATATTGCAAAATTATTCCCTTACCGCTATGTTTATTCTTGCATATTCTTCCATCTACTGCCTAACATATTTTGTAAATAAAACAAATGTTTTTCTTTATGGCCCGTTAAATAATGATTAATATTGTACGGATATTTTTGCTTGGATAATTTAGTTTTTCATTCAGGTTACGCGAGTTATTTTTTGCTGGTAAAATTGAACTTGCGATTATAGAAACTCTGGCGATTTAGAATTATGTATTGCAGTTTAAAGCTCGACTTCCATTGTTTTTAGTTTTTCTTTATACATTTCCTAGAGATTAGCAGACAACAACTGGAACTCATTACCAACCGAAAAGTCCTGTGGTTGGCCTATCGGACGATTTATTTTCTACCTAGTATTCGACTTCTCTACTTGTTCTATTTTCAGATCTTATAAGGTCCTGATTGTGTTAAATTTGGAAACCTGGGGAACTGACTGTGAAATGGCATGTTTTGTGCCTGAGAGTATGCTGGTCGATTCATGATGGGAAATGGATATAAATTTGATGAGGAAAGTATCCTGAATTATAGCCAGGTTAACTAAGTGAACATTTTTGAGGTGAGAACATGAAGATAGAGATCAAAGATTTTAAACAAATTTCAAATAATTACGATGGACGCCTTGTGGAAGATAGCAAAACGGGCCAAATACATAAAAGCTCCACCTCATGGTGTGGAAGGGTTGTACTGTGGTTCAGAAAGCACATATCCCCTGGTTCAATTGCAGAGGAAAACAGGCGGATCATGAGTTCTTTCATAAAAGCTCTAAAAGACGATCCTTCCTTTAAAGAGTGCGAATTACCTACTGACAAGCTTGAGCAAAGGTTACAAGGGGGAAAACCGTTGACAGGTATGCTGGTAAGGCAGGAGATATCAAGGCGAGAAGCAATATTGAGGCATCGTTCTGAGACAGCTTGGTACTTTGCTAGACAATTCATTAGGTTTCAGGATGAGTTGAGCAAGTTTAACGGGAATGTAGACGACTTAATAGATTTGAGAGGTGAAGTCCAGGTCTGTTTGGACAATCTTAAAACCCGTGATGAATTGACTGAAAAAGAAAGGTCTGTTTTGAAAGATCATGCCGTGAAACTTATGTCTCAAATCAGTAAAAGATTACATGTGAGGGCAGCCATAGAAACCTTTGAACAGAGTTTTCCGGGGTTAGATTCTCTACACCTTGAGGAGAAGTTTAATGAAGAAGCTTTAAATGCCCTTGGAAAATTGCATGAAAAAAAATTTTTAAACGACCTCTTTCTTAAAAGGTTATCCAATTACGTACTCACGGGTTTTCCCGAGGGTTTAAGGAAAAGTCAATCAGTATCTTTTATGCCTGCAGATAAGGTATTAGCAACTTTAAATAACTTGTTACCAGAAATAGCTTCAGGTGCTAATGAGTACATTGATACTATATTTGGTGATCCCTATCTTGATGACTTCGCTTTGCGTATGAAGTTAAGTCTTAATGAAAAAGACACTCATGAAATGGTGGTATTGAAGCATAGATGTAGCGTAGCAAAACGTGAACTAGCAAAGGCCCTTTTCCTTCGCACCGGCCGTTGGAAAAAATTGAAGTTTCAAAGTTCATTTAGATCCGTGCTTTTTGATGATACTACCATCAGGACTATAATTTCTCTGGTGCAGGATAAAAGGCTTAAATACAAACATGTGGATCTACTGCTGGCAAATGTACTTATACTTGAAGCGAAGATAGACGGTCGTCTCGATAATGAGAGAACAAGGAAAACCTTTATATCAAACCTGCAAGAGCTTGGGTTTGAAACATCTCTGGGCGATCTTGAACACTATATAAACCAGAATTTTAGCAGTATGTCTGATGTCAGGCGTATTGCCGAGGCGGTAGAGAAATTTGCAAGGCGGATTGGCAAGGATGAATCCGTGCTTAAGACAATAGCGCAATCAAGCGGAGAATTTTCTGATAAAGTTAGGGCAGAAGAACTTCTTGATACAATTTTAAGAAACATTACCTTTGTGCAGGCTGAAGGAGTGGTAAAGTTTGGCGATACAGGTTTAAACAAGGCCGTGTCAGACAGATTGCATTCTGCTTTTTCGGGTTATGAAGCCGAAGAAATAGTGGAGAGCCTTAGAAGGTTTACTGCTATTAGTATCGAAAATGCAAAATTGCAACAGGATATCAAGGACCTGTCACTTCGACTGGACAAACTTAATGAAAATATCAGTACAGCAATGGCAATATTTATAGGTGTTGAGCAGAGTAATAAAGGAAGGCCCAGAGGTTATAGAAGTTGTGGTAAAGTAAAAGCTCTTTGTGATGGTTTCGAAAGCGTGGAAAACGCTAAAAGAAAAGGTAGACTCGAAGAAGTTTCTGGAAGGATTGATGAGTTGTTAGGAACACTTGCTAAGCTTAAAAAGTTTCATTTAGATGTTATGCACTCAGCCAAAGCGCATTCTGCTACGCAGGACACCAAGGATTTCCGTAAAATCATCAAAAGAAGCAAAAAATCAAATAGTTTAATGGAAAAATATGAAGTGCTTAATGAGGCTGTGACTTTTCTGAAAACTCGAGATATTGATAAAAAGGCTCAAGCAATTATTGATTTGAGAGATCACGCTGAGTTGTACGATAGAATCGGAAGGTTGAAAGAGAAATTAACAAAAAATGTAAGGGAGCAGGAAAGACTTTTCGGAAAAGATTTGAATACCAACATAAAATATACCGCATATTCAGCAATTCTACAGGATTTCCTGGATTCAGGGGTTTCCGATTTCGGGGAATACAGGCCCAACATTGATAAAATCAAGGACAATATTGAACGCATGGGCGCGGGAGTTGCTGTTAATGGGGTTAAAGTTTGTACTGAAGTGGCTGTTAATATGGCGAAAGGCTTAAGCAAGGAGACCCTTTCTTACTGGGCTGGGGAGATAAAACTCAGCAAAGAACTTAAAAGGGCTAAAAGAAACGCTATAAAGGAGGCACATCCAGAACATTTAAAATTGTTAAAAACCGAACGAATCACAAACATAGCTAACAAAGGGGCAGAGCAAATAGGGGACCTCAACCCTGGAGATGAAATAATTTTTGGATTTGGTAGTTCTGCATTAGTTAGGATTGGTAAAATGCCTCCTTTAATTGACAGAGCGTTCAACGTAAGCGTACCCGTTGATACTAAGGTAACATTCAGGGCAGCCGTTGATAACAGTGTCAGCGTAGCTCGTAGGGATGACTCCTATGTTGTAACGTTAAAGGGTGGTAAATCTGCTGGAACCCAGGTTGATATATCTTCACTTGTCAGTTTGCTCCAGTTGGGAGTCGGTATTAGTGGTGGGTTGGCAAAAGGTTGTTCTTTGCGTTTTGAAAAACTTGAGGATTGTCAGCGATTTTTTAAGTCTCTTGTAACTGAATCTGCCGATGTTAGCAGTTGGAAAAGTGCTTCGGAGATAAATATGATTTTTGAAAATCAGGGTGGAGTGGAAGTTAAGGCCTCCGCTGGTATAAGTAAGGGTATTAGCGACCTGGAGGATATCAGCAGAAAAATTAAAGATCTGGCAGATTCTCTACCTAAGGATGTTGATTTCGATCTTGGAATTGAAGCTCAAATAAGGGCCAAAGGAAAGGTCTCAGCGAAATGGACAGAGGAAAGATCGGCATCTACTGTAAAAAAGAGCCGTACAATATCTTATAGTGTGGAAGCTGGTGTTGATGTTGGAGCTTCAATTGAGCTGGGTTTCAAGGATGTTTCTATCTCTCACGCTCTCAAAATAGCTGCAAATAACTTTTCCAAATTGACCGGTAAAAATGTACCAGATACCAGAACAGCAATTTTTTCTATAGGTTTGAAAGTAGAGAAAACTTCTGAAATCGTTACAAAACATCGATTTATAACCGCCGATACTAACATTCGGAAGTCTGTCGAAATAAAGCAAAATCCCGTACAGACAATTTTAACCTTTGCTCAAGAAAACGGATTAACCTTTAGAGATCATAATGATCCTAGATGGAAAGGCTTGTGTGGCTTGCTTTTTAATGCGGAGGAGGGAGATCGGGTAACTATTAGATGGGTTCTTAAGGAAGAAAGTCTCGATAAAATTCGTGAATTACAATCGCAAGGTGATGTGAAGGAAGCAAAAAAGATTCTTGCTTTGCCCGACAGTTTTGAGCCGGTGGAAATTTCTCTTACAACATTTAGGGAAATCAAACACACTAACAAGCTCAAAATAGGATATGATCTTATCGAAATGGCACAATCCACATCCGCCGAAAAGGTTTCAATTTTAAGCGTGGATTTAAGGCCAGCTTCTTTCTTGTTGAGTGAAGCAGCTTAAATCTAAATCATAATTTAATTCGACCCAGTGGCTGAACGGATATCTCCGAAGTAAGTTCCTGGTAGGATAGTACCGGGAGTTCTTCGAATTCAAGTTCAATTAGTTTGCGAACATAGCGCCTTATGTCCATAGATGTCAGCAAAACGGGTTTAGAACGCCGAATGTCAATATCTCCAACCTCATTTTTGACCCTGTCGGTAAGTGCTTTTGCTTTTACAGGATCCAGCGCAAGATAGCTTCCGGCCGATGTCTGACGGATTGCCTGTCGAATCATTTCTTCAACATCTGGATCCAATAGATAAACAGCTAGAACGTTGCCGCCTCCACTGTACTTGTAGCTTATGTATCTCCTTAGATCGTTTCTTACATATTCCGTAAGCAGTACAACATCCTTTTCCTTTTGTCCCCATTCTATGAGAGACTCCAGTATAGAGCGAAGATTCCTTATAGAGATTTGCTCTTGAACCAGCCTCTGAAAAATCTCACTTATGCGTTGAATGGGAAGAATTCTTAACACTTCTCTGATAAGTTCCGGGAATTGAGTTTCCATACGGTCGAGCAGAAATTTCGTTTCCTGCAAGCCCACAAACTCACTGGCATGTTTTTTAAGTAAAAAGGATAAATGATAAGTTATAATCCCTGATGATTCGAGAAAGGGGAAACCTGCCTTAACTATGGTGTCGCGGTATTTGTCGTGAACCCACAAGGTCTCGGTGTAAGGTAAAAAGGGATCGCCTTTCGAATATTCAACATCCAAGGCATGTAGTAGATCTTCTCTTTCCCTAACTAGCAGGTAATTTTTTTTAAGCACGCCCTGAGCAACCGGAATTTCCTGGAACAGAATAACATAGTTGTTATCTGTAATATTTTCGTTGAATCTCAAGTGAATTCCAGGAAAGGGCACTCCTAAATCATGATAAAGGGCTCCACGAAGACGAACTAATTCATTGTTAAAAAGTGATGCGTCCAAAAACTCCTCAGTTCCAGCATCAATATCAACCAAGAGAGGTATTGTTATGGAAAATTCTTCCGCACCCTCTGTGGGTTTTTGAACGTCTTTTTTCGCTTTCACGACCTTCACATCAAAAGATGGAGTCTCTTCCTCTTTTTTGGAGGGTTTATATAGAGCATATCCTACAGCTCCTACAATGGTTCCAAGCAGAATGAATTGAGGCTTGGGGAAACCCGGAACCAGTGAAAAAGCAAGGAGTAACACTCCAGCAATTATTAAGGCTTTGGGCTGGGATAGCATTTGTCGACCTATATCCCGTCCCAGATTGACATCGTCTTCGTCAGAAGAAACCCTAGTTACCACTATGCCAGCGGTTATGGAAATTAAGAGAGCAGGTATCTGGGACACAAGGCCATCACCTATGGTCAATATTGAATAAGTCTGAACTGCTTTTGTAAGGGACATTCCCTTTTGTAAAACTCCTATTATCAAACCGCCAACTATATTTATTGCAGTAATTATTAGGCCTGCTATGGCATCGCCTTTTACGAATTTCATCGCGCCATCCATAGCACCAAAAAGCTGACTTTCACGCTCTAACGCACGTCTCCTGCGACGGGCTTCCTCTATGTCGATGAGACCAGCTCTCATATCCGAGTCTATGCTCATTTGCTTTCCCGGCATTGCATCAAGCGTGAACCTAGCTGCCACTTCAGAAACCCTTTCAGCTCCTTTGGTGATAACCAGAAACTGAACCAGTGTAATTATGAGAAATATGACCGCTCCAACTACATAATTGCCCGCCACAACGAAATGACCAAATGTGTAAATTATGGCACCGGCATGAGCTTTGAGAAGTATTAGTCGGGTTGTCGTGATATTTAAGGCCAGCCTGTAAAGAGTTGTGAAAAGAAGGAGGGATGGAAATACGGACAAATGTACAGCAGAGGTGATGTAGGTGGCCACCAACAAAAGTGAAACTGCCATTCCAAGGTTTATGGCTAATAGGGTATCCAGAAGAAAGGTGGGGATGGGCAATATCATTAAAGTTATTATACCTACAAGAAGGGCTGCAAGACATAAATCCCCGTATTTAGTAACCTGAAGGGCATATCGTTGTATTTGTGATATGTTCATTGAGCTTTCACCCTTGATAACTTTGATGCCAACCATTTAAAAATGGACTGTACAGGTAAAATGTAAGGCCTCTACCGATCTGTTTCGATAATTTCTTGTAGGGAGGCTGCGGCTTCATTACGCTTTCCAAGGTTCCACAGAGCACGTGCCTTCATGATGAGGAGGTTCTTCCTCTCTGACGGAGGCGCGGAGTTTTCAAGTAGTTCTTCAATTTTTTCTAAAGCTCTTTCGTTTTGTCCGGTGTTTAGACAAGTTAGAGCCTGAGCCTTCCTAATTTGAAAATTATCGGGCATTAAGATATCTAAAGCATCGTAAATTGCTGCTGCTCTGTTCCATTTTCCGTACATCATTAAAATATAGCCCAAAAGCTGCAAAAATTCGAGTTCTTCTTGGGAAAGCCTTTCCATTTCTCCAGTTTCCATAGACATTATCCCTGGACTAGAAGTTTTCTGTAAGCGTTTAAAATCTCCATTAGTTCTCTTTGTTCATCTAAGACGTCTGCGGCTATTTTAGCTACAATCCTATCACTGCCGGCTTTCATTTTATCGGCCAGCTTTTTCAGTTTATTTGCAGTTGATATGGTTAGCTGATTAAACCTGACTGGATTGGTTATACTTCTGTCTTTAAGAGGTGGTTTTAATGAACTTAGAATTTTTTCGTCTACAGAAGGGGAAAGTATGACAGAGTCAAGCTTATGTTCTGGGGGAAGCTCACTTGGAGTCAAAAATGAGACATCTGGCAATTCATTAGCAACTTCTCCAATTTCCCAGCTTATGTCTTCAAGTCCCTTATCAAGGGGGGTAATCTTCATATTCTTTCTCCTCTCTATCCATATATTTGGTTAATGTAAGAATATTTTCTTCTCCATCGCGTTTGTAAGCTACATCATCTACCAAACCCTTTACCAGGAAGATTCCCAATCCCCCGATAGGGCGCTCCAAAAGACTTGAATCAAGTGGAGGATCTTCTTTCATTAAAGGATTAAATTCCGGTCCGTTGTCAATGAGCCTTACCATGAGTTTGTCTTTATCTTTTTTAATAGTGATTCTAACAGACGGTATACTTGCGCCACCTTGTTTGCGTCCGTAAGAGGTTACGTTTATAAACACTTCTTCAACAGCAAGTTCGAGTCGACGAGCTTCTTTGGCAGGCAACCCTAGGAGACAGACATTCCTGAATACAAAGTTGCAAACATCCCCTACGAACTCTCTAATTGCAGGCCATTTTTTGTCCATGGGTATGGAACGCCTTGAAAAATCAAAAATTCACGATGAACATTTTAGTGCCTCTTCCATAGAATCAAATATGGGCATTATGGTGTCGAATCCTGTCATTTCAAGGACTTCTTTTACTTCAACTTTGGGGTTGGTTATTATAACTTTTCCTTTTCCAAATAATTTTTGAGCTGCCATAAGTATTGTCCTTAGGCCAGCGCTACTGATGTAAACGATTTCTCGCAAATCAAGGAGAATACTCAGAACACCGTTGTCTATAAGCTCCATAAGCACTTTTTCAAGATCAGGTGAACTCATAGCATCCAACCGACCTGAAAGGCTGACAATGTGCAAACGATTTTTCTGCCTTACATTTATATCCACTACTTTGTCTCCTTTGTTTTTTATTTTCGTATTGCGTCATGTACTTGCTGAAGAAATTCTACGGCCTTGTTCAAGCTAGGTAGCGAATAATCTTTACTGTCTATGATGGTATAAAAACTCAACATGTTATTGGACAATCCAACAGAAAAGACAAAGTTTTTGATATTTTTATAATTAGTTGCTGCCAAAGCAGCCTCCAGTATATCCTCTTCAAAGTTCGTAATCGGCCTACTTAAATAAATTATAAGTTCTTCGTTTTCTTTTCCTCGTTCGAAATATAGTTCTCCACTTTTTTCCATAACTAGACAACAGACACCTCTTTCGTTTGGTCTTAAATCGTTTATGCCTATTTGCTTTCCAAAAGCCTGAATTGCTTCGTCTATCCAATTCATTCTTCTTCACTTTCTATTAGATTATCTATTGCTTCCTGCATTTTGTCCAAAATGTTGTATCTTGAGTCATCATCTGAGAAGAGTTTCAAAGGCATAAGTCTCACCTTTTCTTTAAGGTTTTGTAAAAAATATATTTGTGCTTCGAGGTCGAATATCCCAAATTCATGGAGCATGCCCATCACCTCAGAGGTGTTAATCCATCCACTATCCTTCAGCCTCAGAATTTGTCCAACTATGTTTTTTGTGGTGGATTTTAGTTGAATGTCAAAACCCTTCTGGGTTTTCTGAATTAGATCGTCACATTCCCGGTAAAGGTTACCTAGGCTTTCTATATTGTAAAGATCGTCCAGTATCTGTTTTAATTCTGATGGCTCAATGGATGGTCCCCTTGAATGTAAATCACTGCCTACAGCCTGTATTAAAAATTGTATAGCGTCAGGGAAATTTTTGTCAGGGAAATTTTCCACAATGCTTTCAAAGGTTTGGTTGATACCCTCATATTTTAAAATAGTCGATCGGTAGAATTTTCGTAGTTCGCCGGTAGCACTCAAGCCTTTTTCAGAAAAAGTTTGTGCTGTTGAAGAAATATTGAAACCGGCTTTAATCTCAGCCTCATGTTTACTTTCGAGGCTATTTAAAGTTGAATCAACAATGGCATAAAGCCCCCTATCTTTGTCCTCAGAAAGCAATTCCTTCAACATAGAAAGCACCAAATCTTTATGGGTAACATCATCAAACACATCGTCTAGAAGCTTTAAGAGCTCTTTGGCAGATTTTGGCGGATTTTTCCTTACGTATTTACACCAGTTGAGCAAATCACTCTTGTCAACATCAGGAACCATTTTTGAAAGCTTTTCTATTTGTTTTAACTGTTCTGGCCTTCGTTTTTTAGAAACCCGCCGTTTTTCTATTTTTTTCTCTACAGTTTCGGCAACGCTGAAAGTGAGCTCTTCCGCAGCATCAGCAATCTGAGAAGTGGCACTTTGTTTCACTTGAAGTTTTTCCCCTTTAAAAATACCTTCCTTTAGGGATTTGCTCAGAACCTTAGAGTTCTGATAGGTGTCTTTCAAATTGGGACTACCATCAATACGGTGCATTGCCATGATGAAAATCCTTTCAAGTTATTAAGAAGATGCCCAAAAAGTTTGCAGACCAAAATCGTTGTTACAAAAAATGTATTGCCAGTAGATAAGATAACTCCAAACTTGACATGAGCTATTCCAAAAAGCACTCATAAGCCATGCCTCTTTAACTTGCGTCTAAGACCTTCGCGACTTATTCCCAATTTCCTCGAAGCTTCTGATTTATTACCACCGGTTTCTTCAAGAACTTTTATAATGAGTTTCCTTTCCAGATCTTCCAATCTGCAAGATTCAATCCATAACTCCTGGTTTTCCGCTGGGGAATTTCCCTGTGAATTCATTTCGTTGCTTTTGTTTTTAGCAAAATTTTTAATCTCGTCACTCAAATCGCTTCTGTATATAGTGTCTGAACCCGCCAGAGCCACACATCTTTCAATTTCGTTTCTAAGTTCCCTCACGTTCCCTGGCCAGTTGTAATTTTCTAAACACTTTAAGGCATCGCTGGAAAAACGCAGACGTCTTCTACCAAATCTTCCACAGTAATCATCTAGGAAAAAAGCCGCTAATAGAGGTATGTCATCCTTGCGTTCTCTCAAAGGTGGTATGCGGATTTGTACAACGTTCAACCTGTAATATAAATCCTCTCTAAAATTTCCCTGTTTTGCTTCTGCTTTCAAATCTTTGTTTGTGGCTGCAATGATTCTTATATCGACCGGTATGTGTTTTCTGCCTCCAATTCGTTCAACTTTTCTCTCTTCCAGCACTCTTAATATTTTTGCCTGACTAGAAAGAGGCATATCGCCAATTTCATCAAGAAATAAGGTTCCTCCATTTGCCTGCTCTATTCGGCCAATTCTCTTTTCAACACCCGTTGCAACTCCTTTCTCAATTCCAAAAAGCTCACTTTCGAGAAGTGATTCAGGGAGCGCTGCGCAATTAAGAGCAACAAACCCCTTATTGGCCCTTGAACTGTTATAATGGATGACCTTTGCTATCAGCTCCTTACCTGTTCCAGTTTCGCCGGTAATAAGAACATTTAGTGGAGTATCAGCTATCCGTTCAACCATACTAATTATATTTTGCATTTTGGAATTTTTGCATAGAATCTCCCGGGGTGAGAATTTACGTTTTAAATTTCTTTTTAGGGATTTGTTTTCGTTGTCCAGGGCTGCCTTGGCCATCTGAAGTTCCCGATTTAACCGTTCCAATTCCCTTATCGTTTGTTTGAGCCGAAATTCCCTTGCTTCCACTTTAACCAGCATCATTCCAAAGGATTCGGCAAGTTCCGTGATTTCCCTGGGGTATATTTCTTCCTTCGTTAACTCAAAAATTTTTTCAGGGCTCGGTTTTTTCCCGTGAGATATCTTATGCGCCGCTTCAGTTAAATGTTTAAGTAGTTTGAATGATTTGTTATCCATGATCTGTTCGTTCGAAAATACCCCATTTTCTAATTCAGAAGGTGAAAACGATAGAGGATGCTTCAGAGTGGGGATGTGAACGAACTAGGAAGGAGAAGCATTTATTTTCTCGAAAAATAAGGATCTTCAGAAAGAATCCTAAATTTCAGTTATTGAGAAGTACAGTTTGAGCCAACTTGCGAAATATGCTAACATATCCACATAAAGAATATCAGTAAGGCATGATTTGGGCAAGCAAATAAAGTATCTGTTAATTTAGGGAACAAATTGCTAGTTTCCAGTGAGTAGTTCGTTGTGTGAAGTTTAAACTTTGATAGTCATATACTGTAGATTCACTTTTTATTTGCTCACAGTTGACTAAAATTGTTAGAAATATTTTGCAATAGATGAGCTCCAGGGAGATGTGGGAAATGCCCGTAAGTGTATCTTTTATAAAAAGGCTTGAAGCTGTAGATCCGCAGTTGCGGAGCGTTCTTATTGCGATGCTTGAGGAGATTGAACGCCAAAGGGAAGAGTCTGTAACAAAGAAGGAATTCAATGAGTTACGAGATATTGTTAAGGAACTTGCGGTAGCTCAAAAGAAGACGGAGATACGGATTGATTCTCTTGCCCAGAAGGTGGAAGAACTAGCTGAGGCGCAAAGAAGGACCGAAGCTATAGTAGAGGAGCTGGCGGAGGCTCAAAAGAAGACTGAAGCGAGGGTTAATTCTTTGGCTCAGAGGGTAGAGGAACTAGCTGAGGCTCAGAAGAAGACAGAAGCTCGAGTTGATTCTCTTGCTCAGAAGGTAGAGGAGCTTGCTGAAGCTCAGAGGAAGACCGAGGAGGAGATAAGGGTTCTGGTGAGGCGCATGGATGCTTTTGAGGATCGGCTGGAAGGGATATCTCACAGTGTTGGATACAGTCTTGAGAACAGGGTGTACGGAAGGCTTCCTTCTATTCTCAGGGAAAGGTACGGAATAGAGGTTGATGGGAGGCTTGTGAGGAAGTATGTACCCGTTGGCAACAAGAACATTCAGGTTAACATCTACGGCTACGGCAAAAAGGACGGAAAGCGGCTTCTGATACTCGGCGAGTGCAAAGTAAGGCCTTCCAGAAACGAAATCAGAAGGTTTGAAAAGTACGCCGAGAAGATAGGATCAGATCAGGGCGTTGAGATATTTCCCATTGTTGTGGCTCACGACTTTCCTCCCGCCATAGAGGAGTTTTTACGGGAGGAGAAGATCCCCTACATCTGGTCTTACGAGCTGGAGGACTAAGAAAGAGGCGGGGCGGCCCAAACTAAATGCCCCGTCTCGTCTGTCCGTTTCTTTCCGGCTCACTCCCCCAAATCCACCGTTTACAAAAATCTCAAACTTTTGCCAAAATCCTTCGCAAATTATCATTATCTCCGGTTGCTTAAAGGGGGTAAGTGTTATGAAGGGTCGTTTTTTGCTGGGGTTGGTTGCCTTTGCTATCCTGAGCTTTTATTCGGGGCATGTGGGGTCTTCCGTTCGGGGCATTCCCGTAAAGGTTCTTTCCAGAGGGGGCGTTAAAAAGGAGATAACCCTTTATTCGGGCTACTACGCCCTCGTTGTGGGATGTGGAAAGTACAGGGAGTGGCCGGAGCTTCCGAATCCTCCCCGGGACGCAATGCAGGTTGCAAGGGCTTTGAAATATCTGGGCTTCAAGGTCAAAGTCCTTCTTAACCCTACATCTTCCCAGCTAAAGAGGGCTCTCAACACCCTGGTCATGACGGTGGGTCAGAAAAAAGACGTGGGCATTCTCTTTTACTTTGCAGGCCACGGCCACACCATAGAAGAAATCGGGGGAAAGCCTCTTGGCTACATTGTTCCTGTGGATGCGCCAGACCCAGACCGTGACTCTGTGGGGTTTCTCGATAAGGCAATAAGCATGAGGCAAATTGAAAGCTATGCAAAGCTAATGAAGTCAAAGCATGTTCTCATGCTCTTTGATTCCTGCTTTTCCGGAGCCATCTTTGCTCTCGGAAGAGCCCGCCCGTCTCAGTACATACGGGAGAAGGTGAGTCTTCCCGTCCGGGAATTCATAACCGCAGGTGACGAAAACGAGCAGGTATCGGATCAGTCGGTTTTCAAGCAGTGTTTTCTCGTGGGAGTTCGCGACGGAGACGCAGATCTTAACGGAGACGGCTACATAACGGGAGAGGAGCTTGGCTCGTACCTTCAGGAGCGCGTCGTAAACTACACATCGGGAGCACAGCACCCTCAGTTCGGAAAGATACGCGACCCAATGCTGGATAGAGGCGACTTCGTCTTCGTTCCGAGGGAGCTTTACGAGAAGGCTCAGAAAGAAAAAGAAGAAGCTCCGAGGCCACATCCCCAGAAAAAGGTTCAGCTTTCATCCGTTCAGAAAGAAAAAGGCGAAAGGTCTGCAAAGGAAGCAGAGCGGGCAAAGAAAGCCGAGCAAAAACCTTCGGGCGCAACCCTCGTCGTTGAAACCGAACCGCCCGGAGCAAGAGTATATCTCAATGACAAGCTCCTCGGAAAGTCTCCGGTAACCGTGGAGGGTGCGGCACCGGGAGAAGGCATGGTGCGGATTGAGCTTGATGGCTTTGAGACTCGCTTAAAGCGCCTTCGATTTAGGGAAGGAGCGACTATCGAAATGTCCGTAGCACTTAAGCCCGCAGTGAGAATCCATAAAGCCGAGAAAGCAAAGCCCCCCGTTCTTGCAGGTACCCTCACCGTGAAGCCCGATCCTAAAGATGCCAGAGTCCGGATACTCAACATACGCCCTCGCTACCACGACGGGATAGAGCTGAAACCGGGAAGGTATCTCATAGAGGTATCAAAACCGGGCTACCGCACGGTAAAGCGCTGGATAAGGCTCAGTCCGAAGGAGGACAAGGAAATCTATGTGGAGCTGGTTAAGATTCCGCTAGGGCGTGTATGGTTGGATCCCTATCTCGGCATGGAATTCGTCTATGTTCCCGGCGGATGCTATAAGATGGGATGCGGGAGCTGGACGGACGACTGTTACAAAAATGAATATCCCGTCCACGAGGTCTGTGTTGATGAGTTCTGGATGGGGATGTATGAGGTAACCTACGAGCAATTTTTTAAGTTTCTAAAAGAAATCAAGCAGGATGTTACCGTTGACACCACCAACTATGTCGTTTCTTACAGGGGCAAACCCATATTTGACATTTGCGAGAATTGCAGCGACTGGAAGAGCGGTATAACCTTTGACGGTGTCAATTTTCTTCTGAAAAACACTGTGAAAAACTATCCCGTCATATACGTTACATGGTATGGGGCTAAGTTTTTTGCCGATTGGCTGTCCCGAAAAACGGGCTACAGGTTTCGCCTTCCCAGTGAAGCCGAATGGGAATACGCCTGCAGAAATGGTGGAAAGCCAGTTAAGTATCCCTGGGGAAGTGGAAACCCTTACATAGGAGGTCGAAAGGCTGCAAATATCGCAGACGAAAGCGTGAAGAGAAAAGGATTTTGGTATTGGACAATCTGGGAAGGATATGATGATGGCTATGTTTATACTTCACCCGTTGGAAGCTATGCGCCCAGTGAGCTGGGGCTTTTCGACATGGCGGGAAATGTGTGGGAGTGGTGTGAGGATATATATAGGGATGATGCTTATAAGTACCACTCCCGTAATAATCCTATATATACGGGTTCAGGCTCCAATCGTGTCATCCGCGGTGGTAGCTGGTACTACAAACCGAGTTACATTCGGTGTGCTAATCGCTACCACATACTCGCCTGATTTTAGGAACTACTACATCGGTTTCCGCCTTCTGCGCAGTAAGTAGTTAGTTTGTGGTTTTTTAGATTTTTACTTTTTGTTTTCTTTGTTTTTTGACTTTTTTGCTTTTGCGTTTTTTCGCTTTGCTTCGTTTAGGGCTGATTATATATGCTGTAGCACGGTGGTGCACATATAGGGTTCGTAATTTTTACACTTAGAATTAACGAAAAATGTTGCCCAATGGCTTTTAGAATTATCACCGTACCCTTTGACGACTAACGGGTGCTTTTTCAGTGAAAGAAACGACAGGCAGTAATTGTTGTTAAGCTCTTTACAAGATTGGAAATGCAAAGGTCGTGTCATTCATTACAGCGGGCATTATTGATGCAACAACACGCAAAAGGGGTTCATTCAGTGAAGTGCTTAATAAAAGTGCACCTTCCGCTTTCCTGCAATGGAAAGCCGGAAGGTGCAAATCCTGCCAGGTTTCACTCAAACTGAAAATTCAGGAAGATAAGCGTCAACTAGTCATCAGACCTTTCGCACAATTCCACAAGAACTCCAAAGGTTGACTTTGGATGGAGAAAGGCAATTTTGGCTCCACCTGCTCCAATTCTGGGTTTTTCATCAATGAGTCTGATACCCTTTTGTTTCAGCTCTTCTAGGGCCTCCTCAATGTTTTCCACTCTAAAGGCTATATGCTGGATGCCTTCCCCGCGCTTTTCGATGAATTTGGCTATCGGTCCATCAGGTGCCGTTGATTCAAGGAGTTCCACCTCGGAATCTCCCACCGGGAAGAAGGCCGTGGTAACCTTTTGTTCTTCAACGGTTTCGGAGCCTTCATATTTCAAACCCAGAACTTCTTCGTAAAGCTTTCTGGTTTCGTCTATGCTTTTTACCGCAATGCCTATGTGATCGACCTTAATAACCTTCATTTTATCTCCTCCAGGTTTAGCGTTTTCTGACATTTTTCTTGATGAAATCAACAATATCCTGAGTAAGGGTGCCGGGGCCGAAAATTTCGGCTACTCCCATTTTTTTCAGTTCTTCTGCATCATCCTGGGGGATGATCCCGCCACCTATGAGCATTACATCTTCCATGCCCTTTTCCTTCAGTAGTTCCAACACCCTGGGGAAAAAGTACATGTGAACACCTGAGAGACTGCTTATGCCAATTACATCGGCATCTTCCTGCAGGGCTGTCTCCACTATCATTTCAGGCGTTTGCCTCAATCCCGTGTAAACCACTTCCATTCCTGCTTCGGCAAGAATTCTTGCGAGCAGTTTTGCGCCTCTATCGTGCCCGTCCAGACCGGGCTTTGCTATTATCACTTTTATTTTTCTTTCCTGTTGTTCTTGTGCCATGAAGAAATCCCTCCTCACCGGTCGTTTGCTATAAATTGCCTTTAATCTTTTGAATATTAGACAAAAGACTCCGGCCTGTATTCACCGAACACTTCTCTCCAGACATCACAAATCTCACCTATTGTTGCTCTGGCTTTCACAGCCTCTATAACCGCAGGCATGACATTTTCATCACTCATGGAAACTTCTCGTAGGTCGTCGAGAGCCTTTTTGACCTTATCCTGATCTCTTTCTGCTCGAAGTTTTTTAACCTTTTCAGCCTCCCTGCGCCCGACTTCCATGTCAACTTTAAGGAGGTTTGTTGGTGGTGGCTCATCCATTATGTATTTGTTCACACCGACATAGACTCTTTCGCCCGACTCTATTTCTTTCTGAAACCTGTAGGAGCTTTCCTGAATTTCCTTCTGGATGAAGCCCTGTTCAATCGCAGCCAGCGTTCCGCCCAGTTCATCTATCTTCTTGATGTAATCCTCAATTTGCTTTTCGATCTGGTCTGTCAGGGCTTCCACATAATAGGAGCCTGCAAGAGGATCGATTGTGTCTGTGGCACCGCTTTCTTCAGCTATAATTTGCTGAGTTCTTAAAGCTACGGTTACCGCCTGCTCAGTTGGGAGACATAATGCTTCGTCATAGGAGTTGGTATGAAGGGACTGGCATCCGCCAAGTGCGGCAGCGAAGGCCTGAAGGGCAACTCTTACGATGTTGTTAAGCGGTTGCTGAGCGGTGAGTGTTACTCCTCCCGTTTGCACATGGTATCTCATCATCATGGATCTTGGGTTTTTAGCGCCAAAGCGTTCTTTCATAATTCTTGCCCAGTATCTTCTGCCTGCTCTAAACTTTGCTACTTCTTCGAGCACATTGGTAAATGCGTTGAAGAAGAAGCTCAGTCGCGGGGCAAATTTGTCCACGGCAAGCCCTCGATCAAGGCAGGCTTGGACGTAGGCTATTCCGTCGGCTATGGTGAAGGCCATTTCCTGAGCGGCCGTTGCACCTGCTTCTCTGATGTGATAACCGCTGATACTTATGGTGTTCCATCTAGGTACATGCTGGAAGCAGTATTCTATCAGGTCAACGGTAAGCCGCATACTTGGCTTTGGTGGAAAGATGTATTGGCCTCGAACTGTGTATTCCTTTAATATGTCGTTCTGGACGGTTCCCCCAACTTTATCGAAGGGAACGCCTTGTTCTTCTGCAATAGCCAGGTACATGGCAAGAAGAACCGTTGCGGGTGCGTTTATGGTCATTGATGTGGTTACTTTGTCCAGGGGAATTCCATCGAAGAGCACCTTCATGTCTTCAATGGAATCTATTGCGACACCTACCTTTCCAACTTCTCCGACCGCCAGGGGATGGTCGCTGTCATAGCCTGACTGGGTTGGAAGGTCAAAGGCAACACTGAGGCCGGTTTGACCCTGTTCAAGGAGGTACCTGAACCTGGCATTGGTTTCTTTTGCGCTACCGAAGCCGGCGTACTGGCGCATCGTCCAGAATCTACCTCGGTACATGGTCGGCTGAACGCCTCGAGTAAAAGGGAAGGCGCCGGGAAAGCCCAGGTCTCTTTCATAATCCATTTCGGATATGTTTAGTGGAGTGTAGAGGCGTTCAACAGGCGTTCCCGAGATAGTTGTAAACACTTTCTTTCGTTCGGGTGCTTTTTTCAGCATGGGAGCAAGGGTGTTTTCTTCCCACTCCTGCATGCTCTTTGAAATGGAATCCAATTTGTTCTTGTCAAACATAATTCCCTCCTCACACTGAATTGGTAAAAACACTTTATGCAAAATCTAAGGCCGATCCCGGGTTTTATAATGAACTGCCGTTCTTTTTGTTCGTTGTAGGAGCCTTGTTCAATTCCCTGATACAGCTTTATTGAACTGTCGGGAATTACCCGGGTAAATTACTCAAAACAGAGTCCTTTAAAAATTATTTTGTTGTTAGTTTTTTCCTGCACAAGTCACATATACATCATTTGAACTGTCATGAAAACACACCTTTAAACTAGCCTTGAAAGGTTCTGGATATTTCACATTGGCTTGTGAGTTAAATGTTAACATATTCATAAGCTTAGGTTCTTTC
>JALXAE010000302.1 GCA_026992355.1 Syntrophobacterales bacterium
GCACAGTAACTACAGGTACTTCTGTTTCAATATGAAGTAGAATAAACAGGAGCCGTATACGAGGCCCGTACGTACGGTTCTGTGAGAGGGATGAGGTAGCAGTATCGCTGCCTCACCCTACTCGATACGGGGTATCTGGATTTTATGTGGTCTGTCGCTATGTTTGCAGGACATCTCATGACCATGGCCGAAAATTGCTTTTCGCATGCATTCCAGAGACTTGGGTATCCTTCAACTTCCCAGTACTCTCTGGCCAATTGAAAATAGGAAAAGTCCCATGTTTTTTTGAGTCTTGACTTTTGCCGATGCATATTATAGAAGCATAGTTGGAAGTTATTACGTTGGGAGGATTCCTTCATTATTTAAAAGTTTCCAAAATCACAAAAGGGGGTTAAAGAATGCAAAAGATGTGGTTGCAACGCTCTATGCAAATTTTTTCTTTACTTATGGTTACATTGTGGGTTGCCTATGGTGTAATGGTTGATAGCGCGTATGCTGTGGGAGGAAATGCAGCTGGCGACTTCTGGATTACTCCGGCAAGTAGTACTGTTCAAACAGGTCAAACTTTTGACCTTGTTGTCCATGTAAACGCTGATAGCGAAACCATGGGTTCTTATCAAGTAACAATAGATTTTGATCAAAATTTGGTTTCAGTAGATTCTGTTGATGTCAACGGAGTACTTGGTAACGTCAACAAGAACATCCAAAATGGCAGTGTTAAAGTGGCAGAATTCACTCTTAACGGTGCGGCTGGAAGTACCGATGTTGCCCTTTTTACTATGCACTGCACTGCCCATAACCCAGGTACTGCAAGTTTCACTTTTAGTCAAACAATTTTAACCGATGAAATGGGTCAATCCATAGGCAGCCCCAATGGTAGCTCTGCGACAGTTAATATTACTTCACCCCAGAACACCCTTACAGTAACCATTAATGGTTCTGGTTCAGTTACAAGTTCTCCCGCTGGAATCAACTGTCCTGGGACATGTTCGGCAGGATTTGCTGAAGACACCGATGTAACGCTGACCGCAACTCCTGCCGCATCTTACACCTTCGCGGGATGGTCCGGAGCCTGTTCAGGAACAGGGCCTTGTACGGTAACAATGGACCGCGATCAGCAGGTCACTGCAACATTTAACGGTCCAGGAACGGTCGGCTTTGAAAGTGGTTCAACCTCTGCCAGAGAAAATTCAGGTACCGTAACAGTTCAGGTATGTAGAACAGGGGGTACTAACGGGCCAGCTTCGGTTGCGTATAGCACTGAAGATGGAACTGCTGTTGCGGGTCAGGATTACCAGGCAGCCAGTGGTACTTTGACTTGGAATGACGGTGAAGGGGGATGTAAAACGTTTTCGATAACATTGATTGATAACGACAACACGGACGGAACCAAATCCTTTTCGGTAGCCTTGTCAGATCTTTCTGGAGCTGATCCTGGCACTTATCAAACGATCCAAATTGCGATAGCAGATGATGAAGCTGTAGCTGCTGTTCCAACAATGAATGAGTGGGGCATGATGATATTTGCTGTATTAGTGATAATGGGCGGATTCTTCTATTACAGGAGACATCCTTCTTTAAGCTAAAGCTAGAAATTGATTTTCAAGAAAATAGGCCGGCGGAAAGCCGGCCTTTTTATTTGGAAAGCAGCGGCGAATAGCATTGCCAGGAGTCGCTGTCACTAAAAAGCCATCAGTGAAGTAAGTTGCGGTTTGATATAACATTTGAGACCTCTTAAAAATGGCCTTCTATAGAACAATTACGAGTTTAGGCTCATAAAGAGATAACATGGACCCAGCACTGCTAAATTTTGCCACGAATTAGAGCATTGTATGCATGATTTTCATGTCATATCTAAGCTTATTTCCCTCTATTTCTGTCAGAAGGCGCACTAGTCCTATGAAATCCTTTATCCGGTGGCCAGTGAACAGGCTCGTCGCAGGTTGTAATCCATGGAGATCAGGAGAAGATGAACCTCGTTTCTGAAAAGCCCTATATATCTAGCCCGAGCATGGCCCCATTTGCTCTTTATTATGGCAAAGGGCCTTTCTACCTGGGCCCGTATCTTGGAAATCTCCTTGTTCCTTTTCTTGTCTTCCTCAGAAAAAGGTGCACCTCTATAAGCCTTCTTCATAAGACCATTCTTGATGCCTTTTGCTTCAAGCTCCTTGGCCCTATGTTTGTCATAATATGCCTTGTCTGCATATACGGCCTTTTCATCCCCGCTAAGAAGCTCATTGAATATCTCATGATCATTTACTCTAGCCTGGGTCATCTCAGCTTTTCTGATTATGCCAGAGTCCTGGTCCACTCCAATATGGGCCTTGTAGCCATAGCAGTGCTTCTTATTCTTGCCTTTTCCCTTTGCTCCCCAGGAGGCCTCTGGGTCCCTGGGCTTCTTGTCTTTTCCAGGGGGTCTTGTGGCATCAGGATAAAAGGTGGCATCAATCAGAGTACCAGCCTTTACCACAAAACCCTTGTTCTCTATCTGTCTGTTGATTTCCTCAAAAAGCTCTTTTGCAAGATCACCAAGCTTGAAGTGGTTCCGAAAGTAAAGGCAACTTTTTAGAAGTTTTTTGTTTCCCGTGCTCTCCAGCAAACTGCCTTGGAAAATTTAAATTCCTTCATTTGGAGTCATGCCACCAAGACCAATGCTTTAGTTATCTTAAAAAGAAAGAAATTTTCCTCCAAAAAGGAAAATATTTTCTTTTCATGAGGAAATTTTTTTCTAATCGTTAAAAAAACTTAAAAAAAATCCAGTTTTTTTTCTTCATTTTTTTGCATTTTTTTCAAAAAAATCGGTGTTTATTTTGCTGTTAAAATTTTTTCAAAAAATTCCATTGTCAATTTTTTAATTGCGGTACAGATGTAGTGACGAACCTCAAAGACCCTCTTTCTATTGCCAGGAAGGCAGTGGGGCTTTCTGTGACAGACTGGTGCGGAGAGTAAAAAAAATAATCAAGGAGGAAGGTGTCATGAAAAGAAATGTACTTATAACCCTTATTTTAATGGTTGCAGTCCAGCTAATTGCACTATCGGCATTTGCTGGGGATGCTGGCATAAGTATTGAGGCGGATGCATCTGTTCTTCAGAAAGGTCAGGAGGCAACCATTAAGGTATTTATCAATACCAG
>JALXAE010000303.1 GCA_026992355.1 Syntrophobacterales bacterium
ATTATAGAGTACTTTTTGAAATCGAAGGAGACAAAATAATAATTTACCGGATTCTTCACAGAAAAGATGCTTACAAATAATTTTTGAGGTGATTTATATGGAACCGATCATTTTAGAAAAAAATGGGAAAAAAGAATTTGTTATTTTGAGTTATGAAGAGTTTTTGAAACTCAAGGAAATAGTAGAAGATTATAAAGATTTGAAAACTTTAAGAGAAGCTAAAGAAGAGGAAAAAGATAAGCCAGGATATTCATTGGAAGAAGTAAAGAAACTTTTAAATATCTAACAAACCGCTCCAGCGGACCCGGCATACTGCCGGGCCGCTGAGTTTGGGCGTTAAACTGCCAATAGATTGATAAAAGATGGATAGGTAATTCTATGACAGCGAAAGAAATTAAGACGAAAGAAAAAGTTTTGGAGTTAATCCGTTTAAACCAAGACAAAAAATAAGGTCTTACGGGGTAAAGAAATTAGGTCTTTTTGGCTCCTTTGTCCGTGGTAACCAGAAACCGGAAAGCGATATAAATTTATTAGTGGAGTTCCAGCAAAATAAGAAGAACTTCGATAATTTTATACAACTCGCCTTTTTTTAGAGGAAATCCTTGGACGTCGAGTAGAGCTAATCACAATTGATGCTCTCAGTCCGTAAATCGGCCCACATATTATTAGAGAGGTGGAATATGTCAATTTTTCCTCTTGAGTACCTACGCCATATTATGGATGAAATTGAATATCTCATAGATAGATCAGCAAATTTAAGCGAAGAAGATTTCTCGGTGATGTGTATTCTTAAGGAAGAATGTATCCTGAACTTATTTTCCTCATTTTCCGAGGCGAGGAAAACTAAGGGGCGTGGATCTAGGAATATAATACCAGCAGGCCCCATCAAGAACTGGGATATCTTAGCCCTGTTGAATATAGATATAAACAAGCTGCTTAGCAGCTGTTTTCTCTTCAGGGAACCGCTCCGCTTGAGGCATAATCCGATCTTCCAATACCCTACTACAGAAAACAAAAAATTTGGTCTTGATTCACGGTGCTTATTACAAACGCCTAAAAGAGCTTGACAGAGTTTCCTGATATTCATAGATTACTCGCTTCGGCTGAAGGAAAGAAGCTATGAGAGTGGATTTTTTGTTTTTTGAGATGGTTTAAAAAAACGGTTGTTTTCGTTATAAATTTTTGGAGGTTAATCAAAAAATGCCGAAACTTAAAACTCATAGAGGGGCAGCTAAGCGGTTTAAAACCACGGGAACAGGTAAATTTGTAAGGTCTAAGGCTTACAAAAGTCATATTCTGACAAAAAAGAACAGGAAAAGGAAGAGAAGGTTGAGAAAGAAAGTGGTCGTGGACAGCACACATGTGAGATCCTTAGAGCGGATATTGCCATATTTGTAATTAGTGGAGTTGTAATTGAGAAAATGGCAAGAAATTACGATATTACGATGTAAGGAGTAAGCAAAATGCCTCGTGTGAAAAAAGCAGTTAAATCGCGTCGTCGTCGAAAGAAAATACTCAAGATGGCGAAAGGATACAGGGGAGCAAGAGGGAAGCTGCTTCGTCAGGCCAGTGAATCTGTGGTCAGGGCTTTAAAGTATGCTTACAGAGACAGACGCAGGAAGAAAAGAGATTTTAGGCGTTTGTGGATACAACGGATTAACGCAGCAGCGAGACAGCACGGTCTTAGCTATTCGAGATTTATCCATGGGTTGAAAAAGGCCGAAGTGGAGATGGATAGAAAGGTCCTTGCCGGATTGGCTGTAAACGATCCCGAAGCGTTTGCTCAACTTGCAAACATTGCCAAGGAAGCCCTTTGATAAAAATGAAGGACAAAATAAACCAGATACTAGAGAATGCTCTAAATGAATTAGAGAGCGCCTCAACGGACCCAAAAGCTATCGATACGGTCAGGGTTAAATATCTCGGCAGGAAAGGGGAACTTACTTCCCTTTTTAAGCAGCTTGGTAAACTGCCACCTTCTGATAGACCCTCCGTTGGTAAGCTCCTAAATGAAGCCAGGGATAAACTTGAAGAAGCCATCGAAACAGCTATAAAAGAGGCAAAACAAGCTGTAGTGAAAGCGGTAGGGAAATTCGATGTTACGGTTCCTGGCCGTAAGCCTTTGGTTGGAAGACTTCATCCGATTACACAGACTGCCCGGGAAATCTGCCGCATTTTTACTCAAATGGGTTTTGAAGTAGTCGAGGGTCCGGAAATAGAGCTCGACTATTATAACTTTGAAGCACTCAATATTCCTAAGGATCATCCTGCCAGGGATATGCAGGATACCTTTTATATTTCTGAAGATGTTGTCTTGAGAACTCACACATCACCTATTCAAATCCGGGTGATGGAAAAGCGGAAACCGCCTATACAAATTATCGCTCCAGGCAAAGCTTACAGATGTGACTCTGATATGACCCATACCCCCATGTTTCATCAGGTAGAGGGTTTAATGGTAGGGAAAGATGTTTCTTTTGCAGATCTGAAGGGGGTTTTGACAATATTTGTGCATCAAATGTTTGGAGCACATGTTGGTGTGCGTTTTCGTCCAAGCTTTTTCCCTTTCACGGAACCCAGCGCTGAGGTAGATATTCAGTGTGTTATATGCAATGGTGAAGGGTGCAGAGTGTGTTCTCACACTGGATGGTTGGAAATCCTGGGTTCCGGTATGGTTGACCCTGCCGTGTTTCAAATGGTCGGTTATGACCCGGAAGAGGTTTCAGGCTTTGCCTTCGGAATGGGCATTGAAAGAATTGCCATGCTAAAATGGGGAATTGATGATTTAAGGCTCTTTTTTGAAAACGACCTAAGATTCCTGGATCAATTTGCATAATTATTGTGTTTATGGGGATGGGAGATGCGATTTAGTTTTAGGTGGCTCAAATCTTACGTTGAGATTGATGCAGACCCAAAGGAAGTGGCGGAAAGGCTCACTATGGCCGGGCTTGAAGTTGAAACTGTTGAAGACAGGTATCCTCATCTCAAAGGCGTGGTGGCTGTAAAAATTACTAAAATTGATAAGCATCCGAAGGCTGATAAGCTCCAAATATGTTTGTGTCATGATGGCAGCAGAGAATACCGAGTTGTATGTGGAGCTCCAAATGTATCAGAGGGAATTGTGGTTCCACTGGTTCTTCCTGGAACAATTCTTCCCAGTGGAAATAGGATCCAGGAAGTGACAATAAGGGGCGAAAGGTCCCATGGTATGCTAACGTCGGAGAAAGAGCTTGAACTCGGAGACGATGCATCGGGTCTCCTGATCCTGCCCGATGATACTCCCTTAGGACAACCTTTAGATAAGGCTCTCGGCATAGAAGATTACATATTAGAGGTGGCAATAACGCCAAATCGTGGGGACTGTTTGTCCGTTTTGGGTATTGCACGGGAGGTTTCGGCACTTTTTGGAACTGCTCTCAAATATCCCGAAATAGAACTTGCCGAAGAAGGTCCTTCTGTTTTTGATGTTGCCCAGGTAGTTATTGAAGATGCTGACAAATGTCCAAGATATACTGCCAGGGTTTTATTTGATGTTAAGATTGGTCCTTCTCCAAAATGGATGCGTGATAGATTGGAATCGGCCGGCGTTCGCTCTATCAACAACATAGTTGATGTGACTAACTACGTTATGCTTGAGATGGGACAACCTCTTCATGCCTTTGATTACGATCGCTTAACCGAGCATAAAATTGTTGTAAAATGCGCCCATGATGGAGAAAGGTTTGTAACTCTTGATGGTCAGGAGCGAACTCTTTTTTCCGATACACTTCTCATTTGTGATGGTGGCGGTCCCGTTGCAATTGGTGGGGTGATGGGAGGGGAAAATTCGGAGATTGGTGAAGATACGAAGCATGTCCTCATAGAAAGTGCGTGGTTTAATCCTTCGTCCATCCGCCGAACCAGCAAGAAATTGCACTTAAGCACTGAGTCCAGTTACAGATTTGAGCGAGGTGTTGATCCTGAGGGTGTTGTTACTGCCTTAAATCGCGCCGCTCAACTTATGATGGAGACTGCTGGCGGGAGGCTGGCAAAAGGGATTATAGATGTTTACCCCAGGCCATACAAAAGGCCTGTTTTGAATCTCAGAGTCGGTAAAACTAATACATATCTTGGAACTAATTTTTCCCGGCAGGAAATGGCTGATGCGCTTACGCGCCTTGAAATGGATGTTAAGGTCCTGGATAATGATACCCTGGAGGTTGTTCCACCTTCTTTCAGGTTGGACATAACCAGAGAAGTTGATCTTACAGAAGAAGTCGCCCGCATACTGGGTTACGACAACATTCCCACTGCTCATCCTCAAACTGTGGTTCTCGGCCATGAAAAGAATGAGCATCTCAGACTTCGTGATGAATTGAAGAATTTTCTTAGAGGTACCGGCTGTAGAGAAATTATTACTTATTCTTTTATTTCTCAGATTTCTCTCAAAAAATTAGGTTTGGAACAAAATGACATCAGATTAAACCCCATAAAGCTTTTAAATCCTTTAAGCGAAGAACAGGCTGTTATGCGTACCAGCCTTGTCCCCGGAATTTTAAACATAGTAAGGTACAACCTCGATAGGGAAAACGAAAATCTGAGGTTTTTTGAGCTGAGTAAGGTATTCATTCCCGAAGCTGGCCAAAACCTGGGAGATCCACTGCCAGACGAAAGATTCAACCTGGTGGTAGCTCTCGTTGGGCGTCGGGGGCAGAGCGAGCTATATGATTATGGGCCTTTTGATTACACGGACATTAAGGGGTTTGCTGAAGCTATTATGGAATTTTTCAGGGTATCATCTGTTAAATATCTTCCGGGGGAGGCTGATCCATACATGGATCCGGTAATATCGGCTGGAGTGTTTGTCGGGGAAGAGCGCGTAGGTGTTGTTGGTAGGATAAATCCTCTTGTTGCAGAAGAATTCGATATTGAAGAGCCGGTATGGCTTCTTGAATTAGATTTTGAGAAGCTTTTTAAGCTCAGAGGCCCAGAAATCCGTTTTGTGCCGCTTCCAAAGTATCCCTTTGTGGCCAGGGATTTGGCTATTGTTGTTGATGAAGAATTCCCGGTGCAGGAAGTTATTGATTTTCTGAAAGGCCTGAACAATCCTTTATTGGAGCGAGTTGAAATATTCGATATTTTCAGAAGCGATCGGATTGGGAAAGGTAAGAAAAGTGTAGGGTATAGGCTAATATACAGAGAAAGAACCAGAAGTTTGACTGATGAAGAAGTCAATAAAATTCACGATGACATAGCACGTAAATTAGTTGAACACTTCGGTGTAAAATTCAGATAGGGTAGATGGTATGGCTCAAAAAAAGCCCTGTCAGGTGCTGGTCTATAAGGAAGATGAGGTTTATGTTGGGACTTCTTCCAATTTTAACGGTGAAGGAATGCTTATACTTATGAGTGAACCCCCGATGCTCGGTGAAAAGATTAAGCTTAAACTTCAGTTTCCGGATATGCCCAACCCAATGGAGGTTGTGGGCGAGGTTGTATGGACAAATCCTTTTGGTACAGGGGATGCTCACGTGCCCAAGGGATGCGGTGTAAAATTCGTCAACTTAGAACCAGATGCCAGGACTGCTCTGGATAATCTATCCTATCAATATCATTCATCTGGTGATCCTTTAAGATTTTTCTACTCTTAAAATAAAGACCACAGGGAAGAATTTAAACCATGGTTAAACGCCTTGAAATAACACTTAAACCCCATCTATTTGATTCCGAAGCGGAGTCTTTAAAGCGCAAGGTAAAGGACTATTTTAACTGGGAAATCCATACAATTAGAACAGTAAGGGTGATAACTTTTGACCTAGACATATCGGATGATGAATTTGAACTTATAAGAAAGAATATATTCACCAATCCGGTTGTGCATATTTCGTCTTATAAGCCTGTGTCAAAGGATTTTGACTGGCTCATTTGGGTTGGTTTCAGACCAGGAGTTAAGGATACAGCAGGAAGCGTGGCGTTAGAAGCTATTTCCGATTATCTTGGAAAAAGGTTACCTGAAGGGAGTGCTGCCTATACTTCGAAAATATTTGAATTTGGGGGGGTGGGGCTTTCTAGACAGAAGATGGAAACAATAGCTCGAGAAATTCTGGCGAATGATCTCATCCAGCAGTGGAGAATCTATTCCCATGATGAATGGGACCCGGAAGAGGGTATTGGTTTTATCTTACCAAGGGTGATTCTCAATCGTGAGCCCCGTGTTGAGATTATCCCGATTCCCTCCGATGAGCATTTAAAGCGACTGAGTCAGGAAAGAAATCTTGCCTTGAATCCCCGGGATATTCCCGTAATCAGAGCATATTTTAATAGGCCGGAAGTAAGGAAACAGCGTGCAAAGGTGGGTCTCTCTGATCCGACGGATGTTGAGTTGGAAGCTATTTCTCAGGCACGAAGTGACCATTGTAATCACAATACCTTCAAAGGTTTTTTCGAGTATGTAGATCTGGACACGGGAGAGAGAAAAGAAATAGACAATTTATTCAAGACATGCATCGAACAGCCGACACTGGAACTCCAAAAAGAAAAAGACTGGGTAGTTTCGGTCCTGTGGGATAATGCCGGGGTAGCAAAGCTTGATGATTCCAATTACTATGTGATCACAGGTGAGACTCACAATAGCCCGTCTAATATGGAAGCTTACGGTGGAGCTCTTACAGGAATAGTGGGCGTGTATCGAGACATAATGGGAACGGGAAAAGGTGCCCGGATGGTGGGGGGACTTTACGGCTATTGTGTTGGACCCAGGGATTATAATGGACCTTTAAGGCCTCACCTTCATCCCCGCCGCCTTCTTGATGGAATTGTTGAAGGTGTGCGGGATGGAGGAAATAAACATGGAGTTCCAACTCTTTATGGTAATCTTTACTTCCACGAGTCCTACCTTGGAAAGTGCCTTGTTTTTGTTGCTTCCATTGGAATTATGCCTGCTCAGGTAAAAAATGGTCCCTGTGAACATAAAAAACCAGAGCCTGGTGATTTAATAATCATGTGCGGCGGGAGAGTGGGAAAGGATGGAATTCATGGAGTTACGGCTTCAAGTGAGGTCTATTCTGAGCATACTCCAGCCGGCCACGTACAAATTGGGGATCCCTATACTCAGAAAAAAATGCATGATTTTCTTCTTGAGGCAAGAGATGAAGGGCTTATTTCCTTTATTACTGATAATGGAGGAGGCGGCTTGTCTTCTTCCGTTGGTGAGTCTGCCAGAATGGCGGGAGGGGCTTATGTCGAACTGGATAAAGTTCCTCTTAAATACGAAGGGCTCGATGTCTGGGAAATCTGGGTCTCGGAGTCTCAGGAAAGAATGACCGTAGGGGTGAAGCCAGAACATCTTTCTCGATTTATGGAACTGTCACGCAAACATGAAGTGGAAAGCACTGTAATAGGTCGCTATGAGGATTCGGGAAAGCTGCATCTAACCTATAAGGGAAAGACCTGTGCCTATCTGGATTTGAGTTTCTTTGAAGAAGAGTTTCCTCAGTGGAAATTTGAGGCTGAATGGATCAGTCCCAAAAAAAGAGGCTTCACAGAACCCGTACTACGAGAACCCAGCGACTATGGTACCCTTTTAAAGACTGTTCTGGGCAGATCGAATATAAATTCTAGAGAATGGATACAGAGACAGTACGACCATGAAGTTCAGGGAACATCGGTTATAAAATATTTTGTTGGAAGAACGAGGGATATTCCGTCAGATGCCGTTGTTATTAGACCTGTTTTGAACTCCCGCAAAGGGCTTTGTGTAGCACAGGCATTGCATCCATCCTATGGAGTTATCGACACATATCACATGGTGGGGGCTTCTATAGACGAATGTATAAGAAGACTGATTGCTGTTGGCGGTAGTCTGGATAAGATAGGAGGAGTTGACAACTTTTGCTGGCCTTCCATTCAGTTCGACCCAGAGAATAATCCCGATGGTAAATACAAGGCAGCTCAACTTGTAAGGGCAAACCTGGCTTTGAAACACTACTGCGAATGCTTTGGGATTCCCCTTCTTTCCGGTAAAGATAGCATGTACGTTGATGGTATGCTGAAGGGGGCCTTCGGAGAACGACATAAGGTATCCGGTCTTCCCACTATGCTATTTACTGCAACCACTGTTGTCCATGACGTTTATAAATGTGTGAGCATGGAATTTAAGCACCCTGGTGACTATGTGTATGTTGTTGGGTTAACCAGGAATGAACTCGGGGGCTCTGAATATTACGACCTGTTTGGCTATACGGGATACAATGTTCCTAAAGTTCATGAAGAAAGTTTTGTTAGTATTTACCGAACCATAGAAAGGGCAATAGAAAAGGGACTGGTTGCTTCCTGTCATGGGGTCTTTCGAGGCGGGATTGCTGTTCATGTTGCTTTGTCTGCAATGGGGGGATGTCTGGGGGCTAAGATAGATTTGAGGAAAGTTCCTGTAACATCTGACGTCAGAAGAAATGACACTGTTTTATTTAGTGAATCATGTGGAAGATTTCTTGTAAGTGTCAGCCAGGAGAAGGCTTTGGAATTTGAGAAATGCCTCGATGGGATTCCCTTCGCCAGGATTGGGGAAGTTACTGAAGAAAGATTTTTTGAATGTGTGGGACTGGATGGAAAAGTTCTGTTTAGTGAGTCCGTTTGTGAGTTGAAACGTGCTTGGGCCGGCTCCAGCGCATCCACCTGCGAAGATTTGGCATGTGAAGTTTCCTTAACTTCTTTTGAAAGCTCTGTAAAAAGGAGGAACTTTACTGTTTCTCCGATAAAAAAACGCCCTAAAGCGTTAGTGCTTACCGGCTTTGGTTTGAACTGTGATTACGAAACCGCCTATGCTCTGGATATTGCGGGAGCAGAAGCTGAACGAGTTCATTTAAATGACATTATAAATAGGGATAAGAACTTGAGAGATTACCAGATTTTCGTGGTAGATGGCGGCTTTTCGTGGGGTGATGATCACGGAGCGGGAGTTATAATGGCGGTTAGGTTGAAGCACAGGCTTGGGGATGAGCTTCTGGAATTTGTTGAGAGAGGAAATTTGGTTATTGGTATTTGCAACGGTTTTCAGGTGCTGGTGAACCTGGGTATTCTTCCGGGAAGAGAAAAGGGCAAATTCAAGAGGGAAGTTGCCCTGGTTGCAAATGATTGTGGAAATTTTGTTGACAGGTGGGTGTGGCTCAAAACTAATCCGAAATCTCCATGTGTCTTTACGAAAAATCTAGACGTGGTGGAATATCCAGTAAGGCACGGTGAGGGAAAATTTTATGCTTCGGAAGACCTTCTGAAACAGATTGAAAAAAATGGACACGTTGTGTTTCGTTATGCTATGCCCGATGGGAGTTTGGCAAGGGGTAGATATCCCTTCAACCCAAATGGTTCTCTTAACGATATCGCAGGTATATGCGACATAACAGGGCGCGTTTTAGGACTTATGCCTCACCCTGAAGCCTTCAATCACTGGACTAACCACCCTGATTGGACCTACCACAAGGAAATCTTTAAGCGAAAGGGAGAAAGTTTTCCTGAAGAAGGGCTCGGCATTGAGCTTTTTAGAAACGGGGTCCACTATTTGAATAACTCATAAACAATTACGAAATAAAGGTTCTGCAAAGTGACCAAACTTAATTTGGCTGTTTTTATATCAGGAAGTGGAACAAACTTACAGGCGCTTATAGACAAAAGAAATTCTGGCGAGCTCCTGGCTGACATAGTGGTTGTCGTAAGTGACCGCCCGGATGCTTACGGTCTCAAAAGAGCCGAAAGAAATAATATCCCCACCTTCGTTGTGGACTACAGGAAATTGCTCAGGAAGTTTCCAGAAAGACATCAAGCCTATTATCATGCTGAGGAAAAAATAATCGGGATACTGAGTAACTTCAAAGTAGATTATGTTTGTCTGGCTGGCTTTATGAGGCTGTTATCTCCCGGTTTTTTACAAGTTTTTAAAGATGGTTTGGTTCACCGAGTTATAAACATACATCCTGCTCTTTTGCCCTCTTTTCCCGGGCAGCACGGTTATGAGGATACTTTTTACTATGGCTGTAAGTGGGGAGGTATTACGGTTCATTTTGTTGACGAGGGAGAAGATACAGGACCTATTATAGGCCAGGTAGTTTATCCAATATGGCCAGATGATAGTCTAGAAACAATAAAGAAACGAGGGCTTTCGTTGGAACATGGGTTGTATCCACAATGTATAAACTGGATAGCCAGGGGCTTTGTTCAGGTGCAAAAGCTCGGAAATAGAATTGTAACAAATATAACTGATCCACATTATAGTGCTATAATGGAGGAAATGATTAAGAAAGCCTTAAGCTCAAAGCACGAAAGATGTGACGGTGGTGGAAGTGGTTAGAAAATATAC
>JALXAE010000304.1 GCA_026992355.1 Syntrophobacterales bacterium
GGTCCATAAGGAGGGTATCGCAAAGAAGCCGGCATCCGTCAACGGGGCAAACTGAACTAAACCGGCTAACCAGTAAATCGCTGAGCCAAAGCAAATCCCAGCAAGCATAGAAAGGGTTTTCCAAAAGCCCTTAAAAAAAACGGAGAACATTATGGTAAATAACACTATGATAACAGATAGAGAAAAATTTACCCAGGGTGAGAAAGTCACTGAAGCGCCACCACGCGTATATCCCGCCATGTTCTTTGCCAGATAAGGAACGAAGGCAAATGCAACAAGCATCAGAACCACAACCACTATATTGCGACTGAATAGGCGTCTGAGAAAAGAAACTCCTCCAAAAAGTGAAACCACAGAAAGACATATTCCTCCTACAATCATCCCGAACTGAACAGGCTTGATGCCCAGAGGTGCCAGCAACAACATGGTAAGAAGATGTGCCATGGCGGGACCTTCAAGTATCGGATACCCATGTCCCCAAAGACTCTGGACAAATGTAAAAAAACCTGCAGATAAAAAGGTTAATTCAGAAAACAAAATTCTTTCATGAGGCGTAAGACCAAAGGCCCTGGAACAGAGAGAAACAGAGGTTATGAGAGCAGGAAAGAGAAGCAAAACCCACTGAAGGCTGTAAAGAAGAGCAAGCCCCCACGGAGGGCGCTCATTAAGGCCAAAGGTGAAAGTAAAGGAGTTGTTATTCAAGGTTATATCAATGCTGTATTTCAAACAATGAACTTATGGAATCTTCGTTGTGTATGCTTCTAATTGCTTCAGAAAATAGCCTGGAAGCCGAAACTACTTTGATCTTGGAACACAAAAGGGCTTTGGGATTCAAAGGTAATGTGTCCGTTACAACCACTGTTTCGATTTCCGATTCTTCTATTCGGCTGACAGCGGGTCCAGATAAGACAGCGTGTGTAACGCAGGCATGGACCGACTTCGCGCCTTTGTTTTTCAATGTCTTTGCCGCTTCACACAGGGTACCAGCAGTGTCCACCATGTCGTCCAGAATGATAGCGGTTTTTCCTTCAACCTCCCCTATAATGTTCATTGCTTCCGCTTTGTTTGCTTCAACACGCCGCTTATCGATCAGTGCAAGCCCTGCATGCAATCTGCTGGCATAAGCCCTCGCCCTTGGAACTCCTCCAGCATCCGGCGAAACAATAACCAGGTCGTTATTAAAATTTTCTTTTATGTACGGCAGAAGAACCGGTGACGCATATAGATTATCAACGGGTATGTCAAAAAAGCCCTGAATCTGACCTGCATGCAAATCCATGGTGAGAATCCTGTTCGCCCCAGCCCGTGAAATTAAGTCAGCAACTAACCGAGCGGTAATGGGAACTCGGGGCTTGTTCTTTCTGTCCTGCCTGGCATAGCTGTAGTAAGGCATTACAGCGGTTATGCGTCTTGCTGAAGCCCTCTTTAGAGCATCGATCATAACCAGGAGTTCCATCAAGTGATCATTTACGGGATGGGCTCCCGACTGTATCACGAAGACATCGGCACCTCTTACATTTTCCTGAATCTCAACCCTTATTTCCCCATCACTGAATGTTGAAACAAGTGCGCGCCCCAGAGAAATTTCCAGATTTTCACAAATCTTTCTAGCCAGTTCAGGATTACTGTTTCCCGTAAATATCTTTAGCCCATAGGTCGCCATACCAATTCTTCCTCCATTTTCAGCCAGCATTTACTGTAATCTTCTGAACAATTTCATCTGCCGCTTCTACATATTCAGAATGTCCTGGCCAGTAAATAAACCTGTGACAGTGAGGACAATTCATTATGGATTTATCCTTCTGGAGCTCAATAAACTGCTGGGGAGGAAGGCTAACATGACAAACTTTACATATCCCCTTTTCAACTGGAGCAACGGCAACTCCTCCCTGTCTTACCATAAGAAATTCGCATCTTTTTTTATACTGCGGCTCCAATTTCTCTTTTACCCGAATCTGCATTTCCTCAAGAAGTTCAACCTTTCCGTCTATTTCCGAAAATTCACGATCCAGGCGTTCAAGTTCACTTTTCAGTTCACTCCTTTTTTTATCCACATCTTTTTCGAGCTGTCTCACCTCTTTCGAAAGAGTCTCTATCTTTTCCATGCACTCTAAGATCCTATCTTCCCGCTCGACAATCTCATGTTTCAGATCCTCCTGCTCCCTTAGAAGGGCTCGATACTCTTTATTTGTTTTAACTTCACGTTCCTTTTCACGGGATCTGCGAAGTTTTTGTTCAAGCTGAGAAACCTGCTGTTCAAGTTCCCTATGAAGCTTACGCAAATTATCAAGTTCAGCTTTCTTCATAATGTATTGAGCCTCAAACTCGTTAAACTCCTTTTCCTTTGAGGCTTTTTTCTTTGGAACCTCCTCTTTTTCTTTAAGCAAGGCTTTTTTCTTGTTCTCCAAAGCCTGCAATTGTATCAGGTATTTTAGTTGCTCATTCAATTTTTTCCTCCCCTTATCAAGGAGTATAAAATTCAAAAACGTCCGTGGCTGAAGACAGCCCAAATATTTCCAATTCAATATTTGAATCGGCAGCTTTATCTCTCAAGAATGTCACGAGTCGCTGGACAACCAGAAATTCCGTTGCAAAGTGCCCACCTGCTATTATGTTGACTCCATTGTAGATTGCGAGTTGAGCTTCATGATATTTTATTTCTCCCGTAATGAAACAGTCAGCCCCATCTCGTATAACATCGTCAACCATTGAGCCACCACTTCCACTGCATATAGCGACCTTCTCTATTATTCGATCTCTTGGCCCTCCGTACATTAAAGTACTTCCACCAAGGACTTCAGACACCCTGGCTAATAACAAATTGAAAGAAACAGGCAAACTTAGTTGTCCTACAACACCCATTCCAAAATAGTTCCGGGGCGGTTCGGGCAATGCTAGTTTTTTAATAGGCCGAATATTTTTCAAGCCTACACAATCAGCCAGAATGCAGTTAGTACCGTGTGCACTGGCATCAAGATTGGTATGGATCGCTATGACGGATATATCGTGCTTCACCAATTTGTAGATCAAATCCGACGGGTAGTAGCCCCTTACGATTGTTCTGAGAGGTTTAAATAGAAGAGGGTGATGTGAAATTATGCAGTCACATTCAAGAGAAAGGGCTTTTTCCAGAGAATGTTTGTCCACATCAAGGGATACAAGAATACGAGACACGCTCTTTGAGTAGTCACCTATCAAAAGCCCAACATTATCCCACTCTTCTGCGCCACAAAAAGGTGCAATTTCATCCAACCATTTTACAAGATTGTGAACATAAATCATGATTTACCCAAAAAATAAGGGGTATTTGTACAAATACCCCTTAGATAAATTGCTGCTTTAAATGGTAACAACAAGGCTTAAGCTTTCTGATTAGTTTTTCTCCGTCCTCTTCCAAACTCATCCTATTTCAGCCTTCATACAAAATGCCCGACTATAAATCACCGAAAATTGACTTAAGCGTGATATTTAAATCTCAAAGACCGGGTACATGTCAATAACTTTGAAACATATCTGCACAAAAAACATTGAACAACCATCGGATCAAAGTATAAACTTAGAAAAACTGCAAAATGAGCAGGGAAGAAGGATGATTATAAAAAAACTTTTGACACTAATCTTTGCCATGGGAATTAGCTATACAGCCTACGCTGGTTCAGCAAAAAATTGTACGCCCAAATGGGTAGATATCACTTCCTGTCTATCTCAGGGTAAAAAAATCTTTCTTCGTTACAACAAAGCGACCTATTACCAATCATCCTTCGATCACCAGATCTATGTGGCATGCGGGAAGAGATATAATAACTCAATACCCCTTAGAATTAACGATCAGGAAGTTTGGTTTCGGGTGGAAGGAATTGACGTACTTAAAGACAATGTAGCCTTCATAGTAGATGTGCCCCCAGGATCAAAAACCCTTGCTGCTGCAAAGATTAAAGCACTGGTAAGAAGGGCGGGAACAAGGGTGATTGTCCCATGCAAATGGGAGTATTCCGAAGAAGCTAAAAACTGCGTGCTGGCCTGCAAACAAGAAAAAAAGACAAATCCTTAATAAATTCAAAGGTGTCCAATTCGGAAAACAAAGAATCGGACACCTTTTTAACTCATTTCAGTAAATAAATTCTGCCTATTCTTCTTCAATCTCCAGAACATCTCTTCCTCGGTAGGTTCCGCATGATGGACAAACCCTGTGAGGAAGCTTGGGTTCTTTACACCTGGGGCAAATATACACCGGTGGCGCTTCTAGTGCATGATGAGACCTTCGGTTATTTCGCCTGGATTTTGAAGTTTTTCTTTTGGGAACAGCCATGATTCCATCTCCTTCCTATTTTTACGAAGATAATGTTTTCTTCAAACTCAACAGTTCTGCAAAGGGTGATCTTACCACATTCACACAGCCACAATCGCTAAAATTCCGGTTTGAGCCACATACCGGACATAACCCCTTGCAATTGTCAGAACAAACCAATACCTGAGGCAAGGAAAGAAAAATCTCTTCTGCAACAACTAAGTCAATATCAATCTCAACACCGTCAAAAAATTCCTGGTTTAAATCTTCTTTATCAAGCTCTATTTCATCTTCTGTATCAACCCTAAAATCTGTCTGGCTATACAAAAAGGTTTCAATTTTAATATTTACCGGGTAGGTAAACTCCTCCAGGCATTTATGGCACCTGGCAAAAAAGCCCCCTTCAATCTTTCCGCGAACTCTAATATAATTCTTTTCTTTCACTAAAAACATTCTTACGAACAAGGGTTCATCAATGCGAATATTGTAAGGATCATGAGGCGTTATAAATGTTTTCAGGGAGATGTCATCCCATCCAAAAACTAATTCTTTTCCTTCCTTGGGAATATCCTCTACTCTAATTTTCATAAGTTATCACCACCTTTTTGTAGCGTGCTGAGTATAAGAACGCATGGGAAACTGTCAAGTCTGTATTTCAAATTCCGCTCAATTCAAAATCATCTCTGAGTTTTCAATGAACCTACGAACTGGAAGACAGCATTCTCAACCTCAGCCAATCCATGAAAAAAGAAATGGTCTGCGCCCTTGACAAGAACCAAACTGGCTGGATTATCATTTAGCCACTTTTTTAAGCTTTCCAGACTGCATAGCTGATCTGAAGATCCAACAACAATAAGTGCAGGGCAGGAGGGAAGCTTTAGATGGGAAAAATCCATGAAGTCAACTGGAGGAGAAACCATTACCAGTCCTTTAATCTGCATTTCAGCATTACTTTCCCCAATCGCTTTCAAAGCCACCCATGCACCAAAAGAATAACCTCCCAGCCATACTTCTTCTACCCCTTTTTGCTTCAAAAAGTCATAACAGGCTACAACATCGAAGACTTCTTTAAAACCTCCAGCATGAGATCCGCCACTTCTACCAACGCCCCGAAAATTAAAACGAAGCACGGTAAAATTATTACGCAAAAATCCATTTTTCATAGCCATTACTACCGCGTTGTCCATGTCTCCCCCGTATAGAGGATGAGGGTGACAAAGAACCGCTCCATATTTAAGAGAGCCATCGCTAATGGAAGCCTCAAGGTTAAAGTCACCACATGGAACGAAAATGCTTTTTTCCATAGTGTCCTCCCGACTTACTACACACACATCTAAAAACATTTAATTAGGCATTTCAACATGTCTCGATGTCAATGTGTAAATCTATAAATTACGAAATTCTGAAGAAAACCTTTACAGAAAAATCTATTTCAATAACAAATGGTAAGGAATGGCATTGCAACCAAGTATCAATATTTTTAGATGCAATTGTTGAATGTATTGTGAAGAGACAAAAAACCTGGGTGTTGCACCGAAGTAATAGAGGTGTTGTACTAACTGAAACGAAAGGGCAATTTGTTTACTGGTAGGAAGATTTGTGCTGACATGTGGTTTTCTCATAAAAAAAGGGCCATTCCAAAATGTTTAAGACAGCTCTTGTGTTAAGTGGAGGAGCCGCCAGAGCTCTTGCTCATTTGGGAGTTCTGGAACAACTAGAAGAACACAAGATTAAGGTAAATATGATAGTCGGAACAAGCATGGGGGCGATAATAGGAGGATTATATGCCTACTACGAGGAAATTGCTTTGGTCAACAAACATATAAGGAATTTCCTAAAAAGTGAGATATTTCAAAAGGGTATCTCACTCGCTTCAGATCACGCTACAACAAATGAGGAATCAGAGGGATTCTTTCAAAGATTTCTAACATCATTTAGAAAGGGACTTTTTTATACAAGATCTGTTACCCGTCAGAGCCTGGTTCCTTCAGATTATTACAGAGAAGCAATCGCTCAGCTTGTTCCGGAAATAAACATAGAAGATCTCAGTATTCCCTTCGCTGCTGTAGCCTTGGATATTCTTTCTGGAGAAGAAATTATTTTCACAACGGGTTCACTCAGAAGAGCAATAATGGCTAGTGCTGCCATCCCGGGCATATTTCCTCCTCTAAATATTAATGGACTGACCCTTGTAGATGGAGGGTGGGTGGATAATGCACCTGTCATTCCGGCAATTATGCTTGGAGCACATTTTGTTATGTGCTCCGATTCGTCATGGAGCATTTCGGAGCTGTGGCCGAACCCGTCATCCGCAATTGAACTTGCTTTCCGATGTAACGACATAACCAGGATTCTTCTGACGGATCTAAAAAAACAATACGCCGATGTAATCGTAAGGCCTAAACTACATGGTATCACCTGGTCAGATTTTGATTCAATAGACTACTGTCATCTTGCTGGAAAGGTGGCCTGCAAGGAGACAATACCTGTTATTAAGAAAAGAAAAAGGCTGAAATATATATCAACGTTAGGTGGAACTCGAGGTTTCCACAGAAAACGTATTGTATTTAAAAAGCCCAGATTTATCTAATTTCAAAAATTATAAAAATGATTCACAGGCCCGTGTCCGCGACCAATGGAAAAGGCTTTACTGATAGCAGCCGTTATATATGACTTCGCATTTTTTACAGCACTTGCAATACCCTCGCCTCGAGCAAGGAAAGCAGCAATGGCGGCAGAAAAAGTGCATCCAGTACCGTGAGTGTTTCTGGTATTGTACCTTCTGGCCTTAAGTAGTGTAAATTCATGCCCATCAAAAAATACATCAACAGTTTCAGCACTGCCACCAAGATGACCACCTTTTAAAACAACACACTTTGGACCCAGTTTTTTCAAATCTCTGGCAGCCCGTTTCATATCGTCCACTGTCTCTATTTTGCCGCCAGTTAGCTTTTCCGCCTCAGGAATGTTGGGTGTTATTACACAGGCCAGAGGGAATAATGAATCAACCATCGCAGAAACCGAATCATCCTTAAGCAACGGATCCCCACTTTTTGCAACCATAACAGGATCAACTACTAGATTGGTAATGCGCCATTTTCGAACCCCTGATGCTACCGCCTCTATCACAGAACTATTTGCAAGCATCCCCGTTTTCGCAGAATCCGCTCCAATGTCAGACATAACGGAATCTATTTGAGCACTTATAAACTCAGGACTCACCTCCAAAACCGACTGAACACCCACAGTGTTTTGAGCAGTGAGAGCAGTTATTACCGTGGTACCGTAAACTCCAAGGGCAGAAAAGGTTTTTAAATCGGCTTGAATGCCCGCTCCCGCCCCAGAATCAGAACCAGCAATGGTCATGGCTTTTGGAAATGATTTCGTATTCATAAAACACTCTTTTATTAGAAGTGCATCCAGCCTATTTTCTCACGGTCAGCTATTAGCTGTGTGCTATTTCCTTTTTTTAAATAAACTCTTCCCTCACCACTTCTAAAACGCCCGATTACTGTGTATGTTATATTACACTCCCGGGCTTTGTCCTTCAGAATAGCCACTTTATCGGGCGATACCGAAAACAACAGCTCGTAGTCCTCTCCTCCAGTCAAAGCCCACTCAAGGGGATCACACCCCATAGATTTCGCAATTTGCTCACAGACAGGATGAACGGGAATCTTTTCAATATCAATCTCCACATCCACTTTGCTGTTTTCGCATAAATGAAAAGTATCCTGTAGGAGCCCATCACTGATATCTATCATCGCCCGCGCGATTCCGTTTTCGGCTAAAACCCTTCCTGTACTTACTCTTATTTTAGGAACAAAAAATCTCTCAACTAATTCATCTGCTTCTTGTTTCACCATATTCTCGGGAAGCTGTTCCGATTTAAGCAATAATTCCAAAAGGGCTCTCGACAATCCCAAATAACCGGTAACTACCAAAGCATCACCCGGTTGAGATCCTTTCCTAAGAACCAACTGATCTTTCGGAACCAATCCAACAAGAAACATGTCAAAAACCGTATCCTTAACTGTTCCGGAACAATTTCCACCAATTAACGTCACATCAAATTTCTCCAGCTCAGCTAACAAGCCATCGTAAAACTCTTTTAGAAAACTAAAATCAGTACCTTTAGGAATGTTCAATCCAATGAGAGCCCATCGAGGGATACCACCCATTGCGCATATATCGCTCACATTCACTGCGACCAGTTTTCGGCCAACATCAAAAGGTGAAATTTTCCCGGGCATGTAATGAATATTACCTATCTGGCAATCACAGGTAAAAAGCAAGTAATCTTCCAGTCCCAAATCTATTACTGCCGTATCATCACCTATTCCGGATACTACATTTATCGATTTTGCCTTTATGCGGTCGGCAAGGTACGAAATGAAGGAAAATTCATCAAGCCTTTCGCCAAGATGGCTATCCATTTCCGCACCTTTCTAATAGACGGCGGGTTGCTTCTTCGGGATTAGGAGCCCCCATAATAGCAGAAACCACACACACACCATCAACACCCGTACGGAAAACCTGCTCTACATTGTCAATGTTAATTCCCCCAATTGCAACTGCTGGTACTTTCGCAATAGAAACAAGCTTTTTCAGCTTCTCAACTCCCATGGGCTCCTGATGATCCGGTTTGGTAGGGGTAGCAAAAACGGGAGCAAAAGACACATAGTCAACACCCAGTCGCTCTGCCTCTCTCAACTCCTTCTCGTTGTGTACCGTAAGTCCGATTACCTTCTTACCGCTTAACAGGCGCCGAGCAATAGGAACTGGCATATCGTCCTGGCCGAGATGAACTCCATCGGCATCCACAGCCAGGGCAACATCAATCCTGTCGTTCACCAAAAACAAAACCCTATTTGATCGGCAAAGCTCTCTTAAAACTTTCGCTTCCTCTACCATCTTTTTTGTCGGAAGGTGCTTCTCCCGATACTGAACAACCGAAACACCGCCTCTTATAGCAGAACCAACAGTTTTGGTTAGAAAGTCAATCCTGGACCTTTCTTTTCTAAAGCTAGCATCGGTTACCAGGTAAAGAATCCACTTGCCCAATTTGCTCATTATCTAAGCACTCGTCTACTGTATTCCATATCTATCTGTAATCCATCGATATCCGTTGTTTTTTCTCCCCTAGCCGCCTTGATATTATCAATGCCACGCTTGACAATGGCTTTGTTAGAACTATAGGCTATTGCTGTCTCCTCGGTTATTTCCCCTGTTTTATAAAGATCAAGGATATAACTGTCAAAGGTAGTCCATCCAAAGGGTCTTCCCTGCTCCATAATGTCGTAGAAAGTTTTACCCTCTGCTTCACCATGAATTATTGCATCTCTTACTCGAATGTTATTCCCCATAATTTCAAAAGCTGCAATACGGCCACCACCAACCCTGGGAAGTAACCTCTGAGAAATAATCCAACGAACCGATTCCGCAAGCCTCAACCGTATCAACCTTTCCTCTTCCAGTTCAAAAATACCTATTAATCTACTCACAGTATGAGCCGCATCCATAGTGTGCAACGTGGTTAAAACCAGGTGACCTGTTTCTGCCGCATTTAATCCAATCTCAACTGTTTCCCTATCCCTCATCTCACCAACCAGAATAACCTTCGGAGCCTGACGCAGAGCTGCTCTCAAACCATTGGCAAAGGTATCAAAATCAACGCCCAACTCCCTCTGATTAAAGGTGGCTTTCTGAGGCTGATGCACAAATTCTATAGGATCTTCAAGGGTTACAATATGTACGGGGAAATTTTTATTTACTTCATTTAGAATGCAAGCAAGGGTGGTTGACTTTCCGGTACCGGTAGCACCAGTGACAAAGACTATACCATTTTTCTCATGGGCCACTTTCTTCAACACCAAAGGAAGGTCCATCTCCTCTATAGATGGAACTCTTGCGGGAAGCTGACGCATTACAACAGAAAAGTATCCCTGTTGAGAAAACACATTAACACGGAATCTGGCTTTTCCAGGAATAGCGTAAGAAAGG
>JALXAE010000305.1 GCA_026992355.1 Syntrophobacterales bacterium
ATATGGTTCTATTATTGCTATTTTTGATGTTTCCTTTTGGTCGTCTTTAATAAAAGAAAAAAAAGAAAAAGCAGCAAAAATACAAGAGCTATTTGATACATTTGTTTTGAATATAAAGTGGAATGATATACTTGTTGGTGATAAACCAACCAACGAAACAGTTCATAGATATTCTGAAAAATATAAGAAAAAGTATATAGATTTTAGCGGTCTAGAAAATTGGTATTCACCTAAAATATGTGAGATAGAATCAGATGTGGCAAAAATTATTTGTCAAAGATCGAATTGTACATATGACCATACTATCAGATCTTCATTTTCAAATATTATTTTGACCATTATGATAATTACTTCATTGCTAATTATATGTATTGGTTTTATAAAAGGATTTACACTTCAAAATTTCTTTTTACTTGTTGTATTTCCATTGCTGCCAGCAATTATATTATTGTTTAAGACAATAAGTGAGAACAGTGCTTCAATAAATTATTTGGATGAATTAAGATCAAAAATCGAATCGATATGGGAAAAACTTTTATCGGATAGCAATATTGATATAGAACTAAGTGCAAGAGAAATCCAGGACAAAATCTTCTTAAATAGAAAAAATAGCCCATTAATATTTGATTGGTATTATAATAAAAAAAGAAATCAATTGGAAAGCGAAATGCATTTTTCTGTAGAACAATTAGTACAAGAATATAAAAATAGAAAAATAAACACATAACAAGGCGCTCCACCTGACCGCTATTCCGCTGGCGCTCCATAGCGGCAGGTGAGCTTGGTCGTTAGACTGAGAAAAAATTAATTGGTGTTACCCAACTTGTGATAGGCCATTGAGAATATTAACGCTCTTAAAAACTAAGGCATAGCTTTACTTTAATCATGCAATCAGAAATGAAAAAGTACACCAAAAAATCATAAAAACAACCAAAAACATAAGTAATATTGCCTACAATAAAATTAATATTATCTAAAAACAGAACAATTAGAGTTTTAGATAAAAAGGCTAATTGGTATTATGAAAGCCCAGAATAAATAGTCCACTATGAATAATCAGAAAGTTAATGAGAGATACCATCAAGGAATTTTGCAAGTTGTTCACTTAAAGAGGTGCGAAGCTAATAGTTTAAATAGTTACGGGGAGATGTAACCATCCCTATGGAACACTTGACCGCTATTCCGCTGCGGGCTGCGCCCTTGCTCCATATTGGCAAGTGTTCCTAATGGGGGAGAGGTGAGAATATCATTATTAAGCTTTAAAAGATAGCGATATATTTCATATTCTACTGAGAATGATAACAGATTGCCACATAGAGACATAAACATAAAGCAGAGAAGTAAATTGACGGTAGTGCGCTAAGTGACACTAATAATTGAGTGCTAATCGCTCATTACAAACATGAGGCTCATCTATCTGTGAACGTTGGGATGTTTTAAGATGAGATTAGAGGCAAACATTACGGCAGTATATATTGACGGAGTAAAAGGGACGGCCACTCATAAGCGAAAATTAATAGCTCATTATCAATATGAAGCTCATCTATCTGTGAACGCTAAGATGTTTTAAAAGAAGATTAGATGTAAAAATTACGGTAAGAGATATTGACGGAGAAGTAAAAGGCAATTAATAGATATTATATCAGTCTCAGTAAGAGAGAGGAATTATTTTCATCTATAGTCATTATAGGTAGCAGGTAAGAATGAAAAAGAAAAGAGAGTCTAACAACTCGGTGCAGGGGACTGTCAATCCGCGGCGCTGCGCTTGCGGATTGCCAACCCCTGACCTCAGGCCGTTAGCCCAAATTGAAAATAAATTCGCTTGACAATTTTTTTATTTGTTCTAGAATCTAGACAGACTAGACGAAATAAAAGAGGACTTTTCTTATGAATGATCAAACTTGGCAGCTACAAGAAGCAAAAAATAAATTTAGCCAGCTAGTAGAAAAAGCAAGAAAATTTGGCCCCCAGATCGTTACTAAACACGGTAAAGAAGCCGTTGTTGTTTTATCTTTTGAGGATTACAAAAAAATGATTCCTCCTGAAGGCAATTTAATTGAATTTTTGCGAAAATCTCCTTTGGCTCAATCCGAAATAGATTTTTCCACCTTACGTCAAAAAGATGAGCCGCGCGATATAATATTATGAAATATCTTATTGATACTTGTGTAATCGGCGAAGTTATCAAACCTAAACCAAGTCTTAAGGTTCTAAACTGGTTAAAAAAGCAAAAAGAAAGCCATCTTTATATCAGTGTTCTTACGCTAGGTGAAATATCTAAAGGGATTGAAAAAGTAAAAGATGAAAAAAGAAAAAAGGAACTGCATCTTTGGTTAACCGACGATCTTCAAGAACGCTTTAGCGGTAGAATTTTACCTGTAAATGAACAAGTTGCTATGACGTGGGGGCAGATTCAGGGCGAGGCTGAACTTCGAGGCAAATCAATGCCAGCAATTGATGGACTTATTGCGGCTACAGCACTGGTTTTTAATATGATTGTAGTTACGCGAAATATCTCTGATATGGAAGAAAGTGGTGTGGTGTTGCTAGATCCATGGAGGTAAATAAGGGGGGCTAACAAATGGGTGCACTTGACCGCTACTCCGCTGCGGCCTTCGGCCTTGCTCCATAGCGGCAAGTGACCCTGGACGTTATGCATTTAAAGGAGGAATTGATGAAATCAATAATGCTTCTTACAAATGATGATATTGAAAAGAAATTGAAAAATAGTGTGAATTTATCTTGCTTTTCTAAGGATATAATAAAAGCAGAACCAGATTTTGACATTATTATTTATGCGGGAGATGGTGAGATAGTTATATTGAAAAATAGATATGGCAATATAAAAACAATAAAAACCAATGATACTATTCATAACTTGTTAAAAGTCTTTTCTGCCTTAGACGGCTAATAATGAGGAGTATTATGAGTAATATAACGAAAGAGTTTGATATTTTAAATCAGTGGTTAGGTTGGGGAGAACCAAAGGATGGTTTATGGTTTATTGGTATTGAAGAAGGGGGAACATGGGAATGTGAAACTTTAGAGGATTTAGAGAAAAGCAGAATAGAAATACGGAAACGTTCTGGTAAGCAATTCACATCATATTTAAATAAAAATGAAAGAGGAAATATTAATTGGCCTGTGGCTGTTGTTACGGCCAAGATATGTTCTCTTGTGACTCAACCTAATATTGACTAGCGAGATTATCAAGAAAATAGATTATGGCTGAAAGGGAGTAAAATATTCAATGCAAATCTCTTGCCCTTAGGTAAATCCAGTTTAAACCTCAATGATTGGCCAGACTGTTATAAAGAATTATTTGGTTTTACGCGAGATGAATATCTTTCCTATTACCACTATGTAAAGCAGTCAAGATATAAATTATTTATCAATTTCATGCAAGAATATAAACCTCAAGCAGTTGTATGTTATGGCAAGGAATATTGGAATGATTATGAACAATTATTCGTAAGGGGAGGTGATATAGCAATAGACTATAACGACTTTAAGACAAAAGTTTATGAGAAAAGCAGAGTAATATTAACGCGACATTTTAGTAATGGTATGCCCGATAAAATTGTAAATTTTATAGCTAGTCAATTAAATAAGTGGGATATATTAATATAAGACATTTAATAGTTGTAAGGGATTGACCTGTCAATCCATTCCATTGCTGCAAATCCCTTTGTGTGTCAACAATAAAAATTATCACAGGTATAATCATATATTATAGATTTATGAATGCCATATTTGGTACTGATAATGAAAGTGCCTGAATCCGTGAGGTTTGTAGTGATGTTTGTTCATTTTGGTTTCTCTAGTTGCAAAAATTCAAAATTTTCTTTCTCTAGCTCAAAATATAGTGAAATATATCATAGTCTAGCAATGCAATGGGTTGTATATACCCTCTTCTAAGCAAGTGAAACAGCTCCTGAGCTCACACTACACCCACCGCTTTAACAATAATAAACGGAATTAGAACTAAAATTCTAAGTGTAACACAATGCAAACAAACGACAGAAGCTATCATACAAATCCTTATGCGTTTTCAGTTTCAAGACAATTTGTCTTGCATGAACTACCACCCTGGCTGCCATGTACATAAAATGTCGAATAACAGTTCTCACTCTGCGGCGAGTTGCCTTACGAAGACCGAAAAAACGCCTGTTAACAAGGTCGTTTCCTATAAATCGAAGAATATTGTAAACCAGCATGGCAAGTAGAAGAATCAGATGGTTTGTTGAAAACTTACCTGAAGGAAATCGTTCAATTCCTATCTCCGTCTTAACCTCACTGTGGTATTGTTCAGATGTACCCCGCCTTCTGTAGGCCCTGAGGATATCATCTTCATGCGCATCAATGTTAGTCCATACTGCAAACACGGTAACTTCAGGGATAAGAAAGAGTTGCCCCTTTCTATCTGCATATTTCAGTGTTACTTCGAAAACTAAGCGCCTGCCACTGGAATGCAAAAAACTACCGCGATACTTTTCTGTGTACTTCTTCTTATCAACAAGGTGTCCCTTCTCTTTAGCTATGCGAATCCATTCCCCGGGATTGGTTCTTCTCATGTTGTGCTTTGCAATGTACTTAACCCTCCGTTCTTCCAAAAAATCAGTGATTTCCCTGCTGTCAAAGCCAGCATCAAGAATAACTACCACTTGCCTGGAACCTGCCAGATCAATAGCTTTTGATGTCGCACTTTTAACAAAAGCTACATTCTCAGGATTATGACAGTGATAATTACCAGGTCTTAGAGCTGCATCTATCATCCAGCCCTCTGCACTAAAATGAGCAAAAATAGGATTATACCCCCTCATGGCGGTGACACGGTGATGAGGCGACACGGCGACGCGGCGACTTCCCCGTTTCTCCGCTTCTCCGTTTCTCCATTTCCAGGTATGGCCTCCACAAACCGCTTATTCTTTCCAATGAGATCCAATCCCTGGCGGAGTGTTTCCGCTGATGGCACCTGCTTCAAACCCGGAAGTGTTGTAAAAGAACCATCTTCCTTAAAAACACGTACATGCTCATAATCACTTTTCCCCTGAGCCAAAAGACAACAATAAGTAGCCAAAACATCAAAGTCACTTATATGGGCACGGGGCTTTCGAGAACTCTCCTTTGCTGCTTTATCCAGTCCAGCTCTCTTGAGAAAATTTATAATCAACACAAGCCCACCATAGTTCACGGTTCCATCTGAAATATGCTCAATTCTCGCTATTTTCATTCGTGTTCACCCTCTAGGTGAAAATTTGTTTTCCGCATAAGTAATCCATAACACCTTGAAATTACATTAGTTCTTTAGTCAATTTACTATTACTCAGTCAACAATTACTATTGCTACTTCACGGATTCAGGATTCATATTAGGTAACATGCAGGATAATTTACCTATAGAAACTGGACTTTCTTCCTATGAATTCCCTCATAGCCATGCTATCTTTCCATAGGGAGGTTTTATCTTGTAAGTCCATTTGTTGAGGTGGACTGCCCAAAGTATTCTAGGAGGATGATTTATGGGGAAATTGGACCAAAGATCAGTAAAGTATATAAGAAGCTTATACCTTGAAGAATGGCGAAAATAGTACTCAAAGACTGGCTCGTAGTCCGTGCTACCACCTCCCCTGGGTCTTGCTTTCAATATTTTACTTCTTACCTCGGGAAGATTCAGCTCCTGAAGCCTTAAAACATCCGATACTCCTGCATCGCAAAAAACCACATCCATATCCAGCCTGTGGGCGTATTTATGGATGGTATTGATAAAAAGACTTAGCTCCTTTTCCGATATGGAACCGCTTGTATCTATAGCTACGAGTACCTTTTCTTTTTTGCTACAATAAGATGGAAGTAGAATAGGGGAATTTAATGCAAAGGTTTTTTTATTAGGAACTAAGAATGTTAGGTACTCTCCTTTTAAGCTTGAGAATGTATTCAAATATTCATTGAGGGTTTTTTCGAAATTAATTCCTCTTACCTTGCATGTCTTCCATTCCCGCATGAAGTTCCCAGGTAACCTTCCACGAAAATTAAGTTCTACTTCAAACCTCCTCACACTCTGATCCTTTCCAAACAGTCCATGAGGCTCCCTTTTAAACTCTATTAAAGTGAAAGCATATCTTTTATCTTTTGTATGCACAGTTGCTGTAATTATCCTTACCCCATTTACTTTGCTTTCAGTGAAATCTATCTTTTGTTCGAGAAGCCATCGGTATATTACCTCAGTTGGTGCATTTTTCGGGTAATCTTTTATCTGTGATAAGTCCACATCATCATTTAAGAGTGCACTCATACTTGCGCCAAAGGTTTGAGTCTTATGCACCTTAGTGTAGACATATTTAAGGTATCTGGTTACAGCATCATCGGCGGCGAGGTTCCAAACCCACCACTTAAACTTGTCAGGAGGCACAACTTTTCTTCCCCTTTCCACATGTTCTAAGAGAATGTGCAAAAGCTCATGATTTAGAAAATGGGTTATCCTATGCAGTGGCTCAACTTCTGGTGAAGGAAGCCATACTGCCTCTCCGTCCGTTTGTCCGAAGTTTTTCCTTTTGACAAACCTGATGTCCACATTTTGGGCTAAAGATGTTCCAATTGTTGAAGCAGAAACTAATCTTATAAGCTCTTTAGGTGACATTACTAAAGGCCCTCCTCCTGAAATTCTTATACGATGTTTTAAGGATTTCTTCCTCCTGTTGTGCGTTCCCTCCGCCAAGGGCGACAGCGACCCTCATTAGCTTGCCACATAGACTGTTTTTAAACCCATCAAAATGTTTCATTTCTTTGTCGTAAAGCTTTGCAAGATTATCAATGAAGAGCCTTCTCAGTTTGTCGGATCTTCCCTTGTTAGGTATGCACATTTTACAAAACAGAACGACTATATCTGCATCGAGCTGGTTAACCCACTCAACAGCCTTTTTGCTGAATTCACTGAAATTACCTGAAAGTATCTCAGGAGCAACCCTTCTTGCCAGTATGTAGCAAGCACATACAGCTTCAGAAGTCTTAAGAGACTTGGGTGATTCTTCTATTATTTCTTCAGGCTCCTTAGAAAGTAGCTTCCAGAAATCTATAAGCTTAGAACCGTATTTAGGACCTATAACCCCTGGCGCTACTGAAGCATCCCCGGTGTGTTCTATCAGTTTTGAGAGCTTTTCCCAAGTTCTGGGACAGGGATACATAGTGGTTACGGGAGGATCAGGTGTATATAGAGCTTCGGGTTCTGCCATTATAAAAGCGATAAGCCTTTTATCGATCCTGTTCGTTTTCGTCGCCCATTCGACAAAGGTATCAAGCTCTGGTTCGTAGTGTATCATTATGTCAAACCGGGTAGATACAGGAGATTGAAGCTCGCTTGCGCTTGCAGTTTCTACGTTGAAGTTCCCGGCAACTATAAGCTTGGGACTGTAAGGAAGTTGAAAGTCATGTATAGTCCTACTTGAAAGAAATCTGTAAAAGTATTTCTGTATAGAGCTATCTACAAGGTGAAAATCATCAAAAAGCAATACATCTGGACATTCCTTTTCTATTCTGGCGAACCAGAAGGGTTTAGTAAAGGTGGTCACTTCCCTATCCACCCTTGGAAAGCCAATGGCAGATTCCCCTTGCTCATAAAGTCTTACCTCGTAGAGACTCAACCCTTTTTCTTCACATACATTGTAAACTATTTCGCTCTTTCCAATGCCTGGTGCACCCGAAATAAGGATGTTGTCGCAAAATAAAACAATGCTTTTTAATGTTTTGGATAAGTTTTTTGTTTTAAACATTTACCTGCTCCCCTTTCTTTTCGCTAATTAGGTTGTTTAAGGAGAAAGCAAGACACACGAGACAGAGTCGTACTTTTTTCCATCAAGGCATATGTATCAGTTGGAACAAGCCACTTCCCACGCTCAGTAAATTAGACTCACGATGTACCTAGAACCAGCGGAAATTTAACGGTGCTGGCCCATCGCTTCAATCGGGCAAATACCTAACGGGTTTAAGACGGTTTTTTACCTTATTTAAATCTCAAGATTTTCAATTTTTTTTCCTCATGACGAAGATTGAATCAAAAATATGTAAAAACTGCTGTGTTTTGTCTAAACCATAGTGTTTCGTCAAGTGTGTCCGTAATGGAAGAGGTTTTCCTTAATAGTTATGGCTTCCCGGAAACCTGGTAGGCTTTTTCGTTCATACTTTTCACGGAGTACACAAAAAACTGTGTCCTTTTAATCGGTTGTTTTAGTTTGTTGGATTATAGAGGGTGAAAAGGATATTTTGTATGGAGGTAGATGTAGCAATGAGGAACTAAGAGGATTTAGGATTTTTGGGGAGTGCAGATAGAATTGAGAAAATCAACACAACTACTATGGTGGGCCGTGCTGGACTCGAACCAGCGGCTCTCTGCTTAAAAGGCAGATACTCTACCAACTGAGTTAACGGCCCACCAAAACGCCAAACTTCTCTAACATATTGCCTTAACCTAAGTCAAGAAATAAACAGGATTGCCTTCAGCTTCAAGGATGATTTTCCCCATTTTTAGCAAAATGTCTGTTAAAGGCGTTTACATAGGCCCTAGCGCTAGCTTCTATAACATCAGGACTCGTACCAATACCAGAATATAGCGTCCCGTCTATTTCGACTCTGACCATCGCCTCTGCTAGAGCGTCTGTGCCTGTTGTTACCGCCTTCAGGTCATAATCATGGAGTTTAGCAGTTTTTTTAACAATTTTTTCAATGCATTTGAAAACAGCATCTACTGGACCGTTACCTACCGCAGACTCGGTAATTTTTTCTTCATCTTTTAAGAGGGTTACTGAAGCCATGGGAAGGATTGTGTTACCGCTCATGGTTTGCAGGCTAAAGAATGAAAATGTTTCGGGAACCTTAGTAAGTTCAACTTCAACTATGGTCTTAAGATCTTCAGAAGTTACCTCCTTCTTTCTGTCTGCGACGTTAAGAAAACGCTGATAAACCCGTTCAAACTGCTCCTCCTGTAATTCAAATCCCAGTTCCTTCAATTGATATCTGAGAGCAGATCTTCCAGATCTTGCAGTTAGTACAAGCTTGTGGGCTTTGATACCCACATCTTCCGGACGGATGATTTCATAAGTGCTCCTGTCTTTCAATATTCCGTCTTGATGAATTCCAGAGGAATGCGCAAAGGCATTAGAGCCGACTATAGCCTTATTGGGTTGTACTGGAATGTTCATTATTCTGCTTACCATTCTACTGGTTCTGTATATTTCCTTTGTGTTTATGTTCGTATAGGCATCATAAAAGGCCGGCCTTACCTTCATTGCCATGACTATTTCTTCAAGGGCTGCATTTCCTGCTCTTTCACCTATCCCATTTACTGTACATTCTATTTGCTGTGCTCCGTTTCTTATTGCTGCGAGGGTGTTGGCTACGGCAAGACCCAGATCGTTATGACAATGGACACTAAGAATGATATTATTCAAAGCCGGAACCTTTTCTTTGAGTTTAGCAATCATCGCTCCAAATTCTTCAGGTATTGCATATCCAACCGTATCTGGAATATTGACCACTGTTGCTCCAGCTTTTATGACAGCATCTACCACTCTACAAAGATACTCAAAATCGGTTCTTGATGCGTCTTCAGTTGAATATTCAACGTCGTTGCAGTATTTTTTTGCATATTTAACAGCTTCTACTGCTTGTTCCAGAGCACTTTCTCTGTCTCGCCTGAGTTTTTTCTGTAGATGAATATCGGATGATCCCAAGAAGACATGTATGCGTGGACGTTCGGCGGGTTTTACTGCTTCCCAGGCTATGTCTATGTCCTGAGGCAATGCTCTGGCCAAACCTGCTATGACTGGTCCCTTCACTTGTTCAGCAACGGCCTTTACGGCTTGCAAGTCTTCCGGGGATGAACATGGAAAACCAGCTTCTATGATATCTACTCCCAGTCTTGCAAGCTGCTCAGCTATTTCAAGCTTTTGTCTTTTGTTCAACTTTGCACCAGGAACTTGCTCACCATCTCTCAATGTAGTGTCGAAAACGTATATTTTTCGTGCCATTTTTATTTCTCCTTTTCTGATAGTGTGTATTGTGTTTGCGACTGTTTATTCTTGCGTTTTTATTTGCTTTAACCTCAGCCAAAATCGTCGAACTGATAAGCCCCATGACAACATCCTCCTTTCACATTGTTTTTTAACCAAAATCGAGTAGGGTGAGATCGGGTAATTAATCCGATCTCATCCCTCTCACAGAACCGCACGTACGGGCCTCGTATACGGCTCCTGTTTATTCTTATC
>JALXAE010000306.1 GCA_026992355.1 Syntrophobacterales bacterium
GTTCTGATGATAATAAAAACATCGAGGCTTGCTTTTCCGAAGCTTGAAGACAGGATTAAGGAATTACACAGTTACGAAGTTCCGGAGATTATAGCAATAAGCCTGTCTGATGGATTCGAAGGTTATATCTCCTGGGTGCTGGATGTTGTTGGCTAGTTTTTGTTCCTTATAAGAACCGATCTTGCGTGGGCCTCTAACTCCTCCCAGCGAGCCATGGATGCGATTTTCTGCTGACTTTTTGCCAGGGCTTCTCGAGGGTAATGAAGTATGCTGATTTTTTTTAGAAAGGCATCAACGCCCAGAGCAGATGCAAAACGGGCAGTTCCCGATGTTGGAAGTACATGGTTGGGGCCAGCAAAGTAATCACCCACGGGTTCTGGAGTATATTCACCGATAAATACAGCTCCAGCATTTTTTATCTTGCCAATCAATGACCAAGGGTTTTTCGTATGGATTTCCATGTGTTCGGGAGCAATGCGATTGGCAAGTTCCATTGCTCGATCCAGATTTTCCACTAAAAAGCAAGCTCCATAGTTCTCAAGAGATGCTGTAACAGTGTCCACCCTGGGTAGTTTTTCCATTTGCTCTTTTGTAGCATTAATCACGGTGTTTATCAGCCTGCTGTCGGTTGATATGAGAATTGAACTTGCCATGGAATCATGTTCAGCCTGGCTTAGAAGATCTGCGGCTATATATTCGGGATTTGCCGTATCGTCAGCTATTATCAATATTTCACTGGGGCCAGCGAGTACATCTATGCCTACAATTCCGGATACGATTTTTTTGGCTGTTGTGACGTAGACATTTCCGGGGCCAGCAATTACATCAACCGGTTTTACCAGTTCGGTTCCATAAGCCATGGCAGCAATAGCCCATGCGCTTCCCATTTTGTAAACGCAATCAACGCCAATTTCTTGTGAAGCCACCAATAAGCCAGGATGGATAGTTCCGTTCGACCTTGGGGGGCTTGCGAGAGCAATATTTGAAACCCCGGCAATTTTCGCTGGAATCGCGGTCATAAGAAGAGTAGAAATGAGGGGAGTATTTCCTCCGGTTCCTCCTGGCACATACAGACCTACGGAGGTAACGGGTTTTATCATCTGCCCCACAAATGTTCCGTCTTCATTTGCGATGAACCACGATTGTTGCAATTGTTTTTTATGAAAGGTTTCTATATTTTTGATGGCGTAACGCAGTATTTCCAAAAATTTATCGTCTATTTGCCTGTAGGCTTCTTCAAATTCTGACCTGGTTACAATGAGATTTTTTGTAGTTGCACCTGGAAAGTCGAATTTTTTAGTATATTCGATGATTGCGTCATCCCCTCTGCTCTTTACCTCAGACAAAATCTTCACCACCTGCTTTTCTATTTCAGGGTCTACTTCTGAGCCCCGTTTTAAAAGCTTTTGAATGAAGGTTTCTGCTTCTTCGGATGGATATGAAAAAACTTTTAGCATCAGCTGTCTCCTTCTCGAGCAATTACGAAAGCATCGTGAAAACCCTCTCGTTGAATTTTTTCCAGGGCCTTCCTGGCCTTTGATATATCTTTAAAAATGCCAACACGGACCCGATAGAAGGTTACTTTCTCACAGCGAAAGGGTACTATTTCAGCATAGTCGAATTGCTTTGCTAGTCTGTTTTTCAATCTAATGGCATTGTTTTTATTTGCAAAAGAAGCAACCTGAATTTCAAATAAGCCCTTGGTGAATGATGGTACAGGTTGCAAAATCCATTGATTTTCGTTGCTTGCATATGGGCTAAGGGTTGCCGGTTGCAGCGCCTCAACTCTAACCCTGACTGTGCCATCTCGGAGCATACCCAGCCGTTTTGCCGCTTCTTTAGAAAGATCTATTATGCGATTGCGGACGAAAGGACCACGGTCATTTATACGTACTATAACGGATTTTCCGTTATCCAATCTGGTAACTCGCACGTAAGTACCAAAGGGTAGAGTACGATGTGCTGCGGTCAGGGCATGCATATTAAATGGTTCACCACTGGAAGTTCTCCTCCCGTGAAACCTGGGACCGTACCAGCTGGCATAACCTTCTTCCATATATCCTTTAGCTGATGGTAATGGGAAGTAACACCTTTCTTCAACACAGTAAGGACGTATTCCTTTCGTTGAAGGGGTTTTTTTTACCGTTTTCGTCCTACGAAGAGATGCACAGGAACACACAACCAATGTTACCAGAACTATACACGCTGCCTTAAAATGGGTTCTCCTTTCTTTCATAGCTTCATGCCATCTGTTCTTCCATCTTAGCAAGATCTTCAAATCTTATATCGACCCCCAGGATTCCAACTATTTCTTCCTCCTCATTTCTTATAGGAGCTGAGACGGTTATGCATAGGGCCCCGGTGTATCTTGATGTATAAAAATCAGTTACATGGACTTTGCCTGTTTTCATGGGTTCAATAAACCAGGGGCGGTCAGACAGGTCTTCTCCAACCTGAGTCTTTTCATACTTGGCTTTATCAACAATGTGAGTGATGTTTCTTGTGATTCTTCTGCCTTGGTTATCAGTGACATAGGCAAACTGAATGAAGGGGTTTAATTCCAGAAGCGTTTGCAACACGGGTTCTTGTTTTGCTGGATCCATACTTCTTATGGCGTCATTTTCCACTACTTCCTCGATCAGATGAGCAGCAAGGGAATGGGCTCGCTGTTTAAGACGGTCAAATTCGCTAACAAAGTATTCTGGCAAATAGCGTCTTGCCCATTTTTCCAGCTCTTCATTGGAAATGGATGTGTTCCTTCCCTTTTCGTATTCTTCCATAACCCGCTTGTAGATTTTCACAATTCCTGGATGACGCTTGTCCAGTCTTTTTTCACCTTCGAGTCTCAAACGAGAATTAACCCAGTAAGCAATACCTGCAACCCCTGATTTATCTGTGATTATTATTCCTATTGGACGTTTCAGGAGTTTTTCAGTGTCAAAGACATTGTAAATTTCCGGATTTTTAATAAGTCCGTCGGCGTGGATACCTGCAGCGGTAGCGTTAAAATCGTCCCCTACAAAGGGATATTTCGGCGGAATTTTGTAATTGAGCTCTTTTTCGAAGTATTCAGCAATTTCAGTTATTACTGTGGTG
>JALXAE010000307.1:0-656 GCA_026992355.1 Syntrophobacterales bacterium
GTTCCTGGTCCTATACGCCAATTTTTGCTTCTTGGATACGCCAAATGTGGCGATTTGGGTAAAAAGGCCACACCCATTACAGGCGTGGCCATGTAAAGGGATTATTCTTGCTTAATCAGGTTTTGCGGCGGGGTAAATGCTTCGTCTTTCTGAAGCGGTTCTTCAAACCTTATACCCTTAAATTTTTTCATGCCCCACCAATAGCCTTTCATCCTGGGTGTTCCGATGACCATAATTCGCTTACCAATGGCATCTTCCAATCCATCAATTAGATTTTCCAGGTCTTCATAGATGTATTCAACAAGGGTTGAACCCACATAAGCGGCAATGTCTTTTACTTTTGGATACTGGTCTTGATCGTCCAATATTTCAAATATGTCTTTAAGATGTGCAAACCGAAACATTACGTAATCTTTAAGATGGTCTTCCCTGCATTCCTGTTCTGCCATTTTCCCTTACCTCCGCAAGTTTATCGGTTCATTCAAGCACATGCCTCAACATCCAGCTTTTCCATCTTGATCAGCTTACCCAGCTGGCCTAACGCTTCTTCAAGTTTTTCGTGCGCTTCAAGGGCTTCCTTCTTGCTTCGCCCCAAAAGTTCGGAAAGTGTCCACATAACTTCCCGTTCTTCTTCCCACGTGAAAAGCCCCTTGCAG
>JALXAE010000307.1:666-10089 GCA_026992355.1 Syntrophobacterales bacterium
CCCTTGCAGTCATAGGTGTAAATTAGGGTGCACACAACCTCCGCAAGCCGCATGATACCAATGGGGCCGGTCTGGTTGCTAAGTAACAACCTCCGCGCTTCATCAAGCCGTCTGTAAACCTGCATAAGCTGTCTGTCGTTCATGGCTATACCTCCCTGTATAAACAAAAAGCCCGGAGAGCTGCCTCAGCCCACACACAGGCTGCCCCATGCCTCACGACATAGGGACTCTCCGGGCTAATAATAGTCTTAAACACAAACAAAAATAGGACTGTCACGGCGTCCTCCCCGGTGTGTGTTTTCAGGCGATATTCAAACTATTTAACCCTGGTCTTTCAGTCAAGAATTTTTTCACCACCACCCAACAAAACATGCCCCTGAAAGCCATATTTCGGCTTTACAGGGCTTCATTCTACTATCGGGTTTCCCCCTGGTGGTTAATCCCGTCCTAAAATTCGGTGAAAATAGCCATTGTTTGCCCTGTCCGAATCCTTTCAGGACAGCCTCACTAACAACCGTTATAAATGCAATTTATAGCCCTATCCAATCGGGCCTAAGACAGGAAACCTAACGGTCATTACAAATGAAGTTACCGGTCGTGTCCAAAGATATTCCGGACAAGAAGGCTAATGAAGATTAGAAATATTGTTGCTATTCCTGTCTTCTGCCGCGGAGGTAATGAAAGTTACAATAACCATTTAATTCCCTGTCCAGAACCGTGGCTGTAATGAACATTACAAATGCCATTATGAAAGCTATCCATTCCTGTCCTGGACAGCGGACCTAAATCCAATTGTAAGTGCTGTTATGTTCCCTGTCCTGATAAACAATGGACATGATGGCTAATGAACATTACAAGGTGGCTTGCCCTTCCTGCCCTAATGCTTCCTGGACAGGAAAGCTAATTGGCATTCTAACTACCATTACAGCCCTTGCGCAAACACATCCAAGACAGGCAAACTAACTGCACTTAACAGGCTTCTTGCCTTCCCTGTCCCAGGTCCTGGGTCCTTGTCGTTCGGGTCTGATTTGCGGTGCGGGGCGGCGCAAAATCCGCGCACATGACAAACAATAAAGTTATGCAACTTGCGCCTGTCTGGGTAGTATTGGCACCATAACCTTAGCTTTTAAGCCCTGATTTTCAGCATCATTTAACTGAAATCAGCTAAGGGAAGTGAACATTGACGGGGCCCTTACTGAATGAATAGGTCCTGCTAAATTTTGCCAACAAAACCTGCTGGCTATGCTTGCGGGTCCTTCCTGGGGCGTGGTCGTTTGCGGCACGGGACGGCGCGAAGCCCGCGCGCTTTTGGTATAATTTTTTATGGGACCAAAAAGACAGGGTGGGTAATTGTATAGGAAATTGCCTGAAATAAGGCTTTTTAAGTATGGTTTTTCTTTAAGATATTCTTTTTCTCAGAATGTTGTAAATGTTTTCCCTGGGTCTAATCATCAAGATATGGACCGTTTTTTCCTTTTCGTCGATTGTGTAACATATCCGGTACTGTACATTGTTCTTTGTGAAGTGGTAAGAATATATTCCAGCCAAGTTTCCTGTTAATTTGCACGCGGAAAAGGGGCTTTTAAGTATAGCTGGAATGTGAATATCTCTGATGTCTTTTTGCACTTGTTTGTCAATTCGCCTGATGTCCTTTTTTACTTGCGGGTGATATTCGTCTTTAAACATCAAAAACCTCGTCCCTTGTTAAGGGTCGAACCCTTCCCGTTTCAATATCTTCCTTACGGGCAATTAACTCGTTCCCCGTCTTCTCAAGGGTTAAAACCAAGGTCTCTAGTTCGTCATCTTCCATAGCTGCAATAATTCGAGCAATGTCTTCTACCGACACCTGAAAAGTTACCTGCGGCATTTTTCCCTCCTCAATGCAATTTTTCCGGAAAAAACTTTCATCTTTAGTCTAAAAAGATTTTCACTTTTGTAAAGTGACCTTCCCTGTTTCATCCATAATCCTGACCAATTCTTCATCGCCACTATCCACAACGGCTTTGGCTTTCTCGTAGGTAAGCCATGACCAACCAACACGACGGGCTACAAGATCGCGGGTTTGACCCTTAATAGGGTAAGCAAATTTTGCTGACCCTATTCCCCTACCACCCAGCTTTCCACCAAGTTTCATCCTTTCCCTAGCCCTTTTCCTTTCCAATTCTTCAAGTGCTTTACAGATGGCTACCTTTTCTGACGGGGTGAAGTCCTTACGAACAGCATTTTCTGTGTATTCGCCTTCAAGGATTGATGAAATTCGGCCTTTAACCTTATTCTACGCGTGGATTACAATCCCAAAGTGGAGGTTCTTCATGGACGCATTCCTTTATATTTTTCTGTACCTGATGGCCTTACAAGCGGTGTCATGGTTGCTGGGTCTATTTGCCCCACCGGTTAGGTGTTTTGTTAATGTAGTGGGATTGTTGGCCCTGGTAGTGCAACCACTTACGGGTACGCCATCTTTTGTTGACTGGACGCCCATATACGCCATACCAGTCATTGTTCTTTTTTCTGTTGCCTTGCTATCGCTGAAAGACAAACTTTTAACTGGTTAAGGACCGGAAATAGTTAAGCCCTATAATATTCTTCAGAATGAATTTACCCCTACAGGATCCCCTACAAGGGCATTTTACCCTGGAAATATAGTTTAAACTTCAACTTCATCCTTCTGGGCAGTTTCAAGCACTAGCCTTTTGGGCACTTCACCGGCGGATTTTGCAAAATAGATGGTGCCGGTTATCTTTCCGTCCTTGTCGACAACGATAAACCTATGGTAGCGCTTAGTGTCCCGTTCATAGGTCATGATTGCCTTAGCTTCCTTCATGACTGCAATCCCCCTTGTCGTTCTTAAATTTAACCCCCTTAATAGTGCCATCGGAATATATGACATAACCCACTGCCTTTTCAGGTTTGCTTAAAACTTCGTCCCTTTCGTAGTACAGCCACACGGGATTTTTCTCCAATGCAGGGCATGACACCAACCAGGCAACCTTGCCTTGGTGCATGGCAATAGCGTTTATGGCTTCATTCAGACCACCAAGTTTATTAACTGTTTTTTCGACCGCCCTGGTGTCTTCACGTGGCCATGTGATTGGTCCATTTGACCCTGATGACCTTATGGCAATAACCCTTACCTTGAAAGGATCAGCGTTCTTGGGTTGGTCAAAAAATGGATTCCACCTGTCGCACATTTTTACTTCAACAGTCCTGTGATTATCGCGGAGGCATAGCCCACGGGAAACCACCTTGCCATTCTTTTCAAGTGGCCTATTCCAATCGGGTTTATAGTGCTTACAGGTAAGACAAATGCGGTTCTCACGATTAACTTGCCCATTTTCAGCCCCATTTTCGCCATTTTTGGGGTCGGATAATGGTTTGGTATCCCCAAGTGGATTTGTGCGTTCTACGGGGCTGATATGGGCTTTTAAAGGAAGTTCGGCCTTGTTTTCTTCTCTGGAAAGTTCTATCCCTGCCTGAATCCAATCTTTAAGGCTGATCCCGGCTTCTACCATTTCGGTTGGGTCTTTCCCTTCGACAGGTGGTAACCTGAAGGCCTGTTCGTACGTTCCCCACCAATAGTTCCATGCTTCTTTTGCCCCTGCTTCATCACTATCAAGGGCTACAAGGATGATTTCCGTTCCCTTCAACATCTTATGCACATCGTCGTCAGGTCTAACGTTTGCAGAACCAAGCCCCACAACACAAACGTCCGGAACTTCCTGGGCAATCAAAATAGCATCAAGTTCAGCCTCCACTATAACCACAACCCTTGATTTCTTATTGCCAACAACCATGGGAAGCTGGCGACTGCCGGTAATGCTGATATATTTGGGGTTTCCACCGGTTCTTATTTTCACCCGCACCAGTTTTCCAGAAAAATCACACACAGGGATAACTATACCGGTCGGTATGTACACCCTACGATCGCGAGGTAGGCCCCAGCTTTCAGGCTTTTCTATCCGCCTTATGGGATTATATCCTATGTTGTGCTCTTCCAGCGTTGCCTCCTTCAAGAACCTCCGCTTCGTAAGATACCTTCTTGCTTCGCTGTCTAGCTGTTTTTTACAAGCAAGCACAAAGGCGTTGGCAGCTTCCTGCCACTTATTATAATCCACCTTTCCTTTGCTTCGTCCTGCCTTTTTGGCAGGTGCTTTGTTGTTTTCATAAGCCAAGCGGATGTTAAGCATGTCCATCGCCTCTCTAAACGATAATCCTTTATAGTCACGCAAATACTGGATTGCGTCCCCAGACCTCCCACACCTACGGCACCAGTATCTACCGGTATCCCCCGCATGGGGCCAAACCCGAAACCTGTCGCTTCCTCCGCACCAGGGACACGCCCCGGCGTATTCCCCACCATTCGTTTTTGCTACCTTTCTACCGGTTGTCATAATTCGCTCCACTTTGACCAATCCGGCACCTTCTAATTCCCTAATTGCGGCATTCAGTTTTTCCTTTTTTAAATGGCGCGAAAACTTGCCATAGAGTTCGGAACTTGTAAGTTTTCCTCCGGCTTCTCTAAGGAAGTTCACAATTTTGCGTGCTGTTTTGGTACTGTTGCAGCAATCCCCAAATAAGTATCGAACGGAAGCGTCACCGTATTTCCAGGCGGCATAAGCAGCCTCCAAATGTCTTATTCCAATTTTTGGCGACCTATCCAGAAGGCTGTACAACAAAGAAAGTCTTAAGATATGGGCCTCACCCCTGCTTAAAATAGCTTCTATAGAATCCGAAGCGGTGGGCTGGTTTGCAATCTTTTCATAAATTTCGACCCATAACTCTTTGGCAGATGGTGCAAAATCAAGCTCCCCCACCTCCCGGGCAAAGGCCAGGGCATAGCAAACCTCTTCTACGATGTGTTCCAAGTTGTTTTTTGGTCCCCCGAATGGTAAAATTTTACTCCGGCGGGATGCGACCCATATAAAACGATTACAGAACCCATTAGAAAATTCTGTTTCATCAATCGAACGGATCAATTCGTGTCGCGTGACATGTGCAATGATCGTGATGTGTGCATTTGTCGCGGATATTGGGTTATTCTTTGTCAATACGTTAAGGTTTCCCTGATCCCAGGCTTGGCGCAAAACCGGCGACAGTGTGTTACCCTCACGCTTCATCACTTTTATACATCTTACGAATTCGGGTTCATAGACTAATATCCTTTTATCTTCCGCGCCCTCGTCAATTGTCTCCCCTCTCTTGTTTTTTACGGGATCTCTCACAGCGAAAATCAGCCCCTCACCAGATGACAAACCACTGACGGTGCGTCGCCGGAAAACAGGGTCCACCCTTGAGAACAGATAGTCAACATATCCCCAGGACGAGCCTTTCCTAGCCTTCGCGCTTTGGCCTACGATGCAGACGAACTCATTACAGTGGTGTTTATCCGCCTCAACCTGTATGAAGGGACCCCGCCCTACAAGGAAACCAAAGGTTGCCAAAAACTGGAAAAGTAAAGCGGCAGGATCGGTTTCACTGAAGGGCTCGACTGCTCTGACAAATTCCCCGGCAACGCCGTGCAGGGCTTCAGCCCTCAACTCCGGCCATGGGTACAACAGCAAATCGTCCAGGTCATCCCCGAGTTCATATTTCGAGATTTCACAGTTCATTTTCTCCTTAATCATGGCTTTTAAGCTCAAAGCCCTTCCTCCTCAATGTTGCTTTTACGGTTCTGTGGTGTTTCAGAAGCTCATACCATTTGTCCAAGTCTAACAACAGAACCCCACCAATCTTCACAAACAGACCTGGAAAAAGCCCTTTGTGTTTCCAAACGTACAAGGTTGATTTCTTTACGGGAAAAGTATCCGGAAGATCAGAAACCCTAATTGTTCGCATATTACCTCCTCGTTATTTTTCGTTGGAATTTCGCTTTTGGCGGTTTTCTTCTAACCACTGGATTAACTCGTCCTTTCGGATGCGAATGATTTTGCGACCTATACGGTAATATGGGATAGGCCTTTCCGACCTGTACAGCAGATCGTGCACTGTGCGTTTTCCTATCCCCAGGAATTTAGCCGTCTCTGTGATGCTTAGAAATTCCTTTGCCACCATGCACACCTCCCGTTTTTTGTTTGGTTCAGTTTGCGCTTTTGTGCATGGTAAAAAGGAAAAAATTAAGGGACAAACGGAAAGAAGGCTTTTTTCCGGAAAAAAGGCTTTTTTCCCTATAAGAAGGATTAGAATTTTAGGTGTTTCTTAAAAAGGTTCGTTAGGGTCTTGCAGGTTGGTGGGAACTTATTGCCTACATAGTCAATAAGCCCAAGTTTTATCAACAAATTATTTTCCAGGTTCGTTCCATCTTTGCTAATTTTGTTTCCATTGTCTGCCATAGCCTTATCTATTTGCTCCTTTGCCCTTTCAAGGTCCTTGTAAACGGCCTTGGCTAAGGCGTAGGCGCTGGTATAGGTTCCGTTTTTTAATTTTTCCTCGGCGTATTCAAGAATTTTCTTATTTAATGTTCCCCTCCGCGCGGCGTTACCAACAGACCGGTATATGGCTGAAATGTATTTGTGGGCATCAAGGCCAATATAGGGTGAAGCAAAGCCGACCATCATTGATGTCAATTCACCCAGCCTTAGACCAAACAACATGGCAAACCTGCACCATGTACTCTCAAAAGCCCCGATCACGGCTTGTAAAAATTTAGTTAGCTCATATTGGGAAGTATTTGGTGAACGTACTATATCATTCCAGGCCCTGTTTGCCTCTTCACTTTTCATTAAAGGTTCTATTATACTTTGTTCTGGTTCTTCCAGAACGTATGCACAAATAAAATCAAGTTCTGCAATATTTACCGCCATTGCCCAAAGCTTGGCCCACTCTGACGGAATATTTTCCCGTGGAACTTTGTTTTCCAATGCCAGACAGTCCCCAGAACCAGGGTTCTCGTCGGAACCGCCCACTTCAAACCCAAGCCCAAGAAACTCGTCCCTAAAAACCAGTTCCGCCTCCTCGCCTACCGATACAGCCCAAATATTTTCCGAAATATTGGAAAGAACCCCACGGGATAGATGCCCCAAGCGCATTCTATCCAGTTCGGTTTCTGTATCGGCATGGTCTTTTCTAACAAACGCAAAAGCAAGGGCAGTAAATGCTTTATTAAGCTCTTTTCTGAGCTTCCTCATTAGCAACTTTTTACCAGATGGTGAATGGAACGGGTCAATAATCAACGATACGCACGCGTGCAAGGCTTCTTCGAATGGCTCGGAAATGAAATCCCGCAAAGGGATAGGCCACATTAGATATTTGCCATCAATAAATCCCTGTAATGTTTCAGTATAAGAAGCATGATCAGGAGAAGCTTCTTTCATTAAAGCCAGAAAATTTCCAACATTCTGCTGGAAAATGTCTTTTTCGACCTGTATGGGCTGGTTTGCTAGCCATTCGGTGAAGCGCCTTTCTGTGTTGTTGTATTCCATTTTGCCCTCCCCTCGGCACCCCATTTTGTTTGACAGGGACAGGCCGGGTGGGGATGCCCGGCTTTTCGGTTGGCCTTCCCTAGTCCCCGCCAGTTTCCTAACAATAAAACCTTCCCTCTTTGTTTCGTCAACATGTCATTGAAATAACCGGCTATATCGTTTTTCTTACCTAACTATCCCCGTGCAAAGGGATGACCTTACTGTCTTTATCGGATGCCTTTATCAATGTTGCCGCCTTTTCAGCTGCCTGTCTTAGTGCATCAGGTGATAGATGGGCATAACGCTGAGTGGTTTTAAGGTCTTTATGTGTTAAAAGCTTTGAAACCACTTCAATAGGAACACCACTGGATACCAGCGTGGAGGCAAAGTGATGCCTTAGATCGTGAAATCGGAAATCTTCAGGAAGGTTGGCGGCTTTTTTAATCCTTAGCCAGGGGCCCTTAAAATCGGTTCGCATCTTACCTCCTTTGCCTGGAAAAACGTATTCCGAAGTAACAGGAAGTTCACTAAGGGCCTGTAATGCTTCCTGGGACACCGGAATTGTGGTTGTCTTGCCCCCTTTGGGGCTTCTAAGGGTTATAAGGCGATTTGGAAAGTCTATATCTTCCCATTTTAGCCTGAACAGTTCACCCCGCCTTAGTCCCGTAAGCATTGCAAACTTGACAAAGCACGCGGAGGTCCTGCATGGCCATCTATCAAGCACCGCCATAAGCCTGGCCTGTTCTTCTGGTGACAGATACCGGACTATTTCATTGTCAAGGTTGGGCAGGGTTATTTTCTTTACAGGGTTAGGGCCATCGTATAATCCCCAGGCAATAGCCAGATTGAAAAGCCTTCTTATGACCACCAGAACGTGCTTTATCGTTGCCGGCCTGAAGGGTTTACCCCGGTTATTTACGGATTTTTGAAGTTCTATACGTAGTTTTTCAAGGTCAAAGGGTGAAATTTGGTCAAGTCGTTTATTGCCCAGTCTGGGTTGAATATGGGCACGGTAATAATAGAAATCGGTCTTCCAAGATTTTTTCTTTTCCTGTGCGAAGGGAACATACTTTTCCCATACTTCGTTAAGGGTTGGGATCTTTTTATTCTGAATGTTCAGTTCACCCCTAAGCATGTCGGCTTTTAGTGCGGCTTCAGTTTCCCTTGCAACAACAAGGCTATCCACCAGCCTGGTTATGCGTTTCCCCTTGTGCTTTAATTCGACCCTGTACTTTTTCCCCTGGTGTGGGAACTGGTAACCACACCCTTTGCACTTCTTGGCCTTGATCGGGTTTCTGCTTTTGCATTCAGGACAGTGCAGATAAATAGGCATTTCCTACCCCTTGCTCTAGACCCTTTCTAAAAAATCCGTAGGTCAGATACCCCAAAAGTCGGTGCGCCCATAGTGCGCCCGAAATTATAAAATTCCATATAAATTTGTAAAAAATTATCAAAAACAATATATCCGTAAATCCCTATTTTGTAAAGAAAAATTAAAAAAGATAAAAAAGGATAAAAAGCGCTTTCAATAGACTTCTAATCCGCGGGTCGGGGGTTCGAATCCTCCCAGGCGCGCCAGAAAAACCAAGTAATGCTGGAATATTAAGTACCAACAAAAATTATTCCTCCTGTCTTGGTTCCTTGCAGTTCACCTTTTCGGTACCAGCTTTAAGCATCAGGCCAGTTTTCTGCCTCAATTTACGCAGTTGTTTTCCAAAGGATTCCTCCATTCCCGCTTCTCTTGCTTTTCTACACCCGTAAGTTTATCACTTAAACTAATGATATTAATGAAACTGAAAATTTTCATTGTAAATTGACCCAGGAGGATGCGGCTCGTCCTTTGGGTGTAAGCACCCGAACATTTCATCATTATGCCAGGCGTTATGAAGAGGACACCCTAGCTTCAGAAGGCAGGGCTTGTAAAGAAGGCACCGGGAAGGGGAAAACATCGTAAGCGTAGGGACAGAGCTGGTTGGCCTGGTATGATGCTTCATCAGTATGGAAGCACTCCCGAATGGGTTACCGG
>JALXAE010000308.1 GCA_026992355.1 Syntrophobacterales bacterium
ATAGGCTTTGTGTTCCAGTTTCACTATCTGTTGCCAGAGTTCACTGCTCTTGAAAATGTTATGATGCCTGGAATAATCAGCGGGATGCCCCGCAAACACATTTTTGAAAAATCTATTGAACTCCTTCATCTGCTCGGACTGGGAAGAAGAGTTGATCACAAAGTAGGTGAGCTTTCAGGTGGAGAACAGCAGCGAGTCGCCATCGCAAGAGCTCTTGTCATGGAGCCTATGATTTTGATGGCCGATGAACCCACAGGCAATCTTGATACAAAAACAGCTAAAAAAATTCATGAAATGCTGGTAAACTTGAATGAAGATTTTGGTCTAACAATGGTAATTGTAACACATAACATTGAATTTGCAGCTATGATGAACAGGGTACTACATCTGGTGGATGGTAGATTGGTTCCATATGAATTTTGACAAAACCATCAGGGGATTATGAAATGAAGGGTAAGTTGCTTTTTTGTATATGCATCATTTTTTGTGTTGTGTGGACAAATGTGAGTAAGGCTCAACAGCAACAAAATGCACAGGTAGCCGTTTGCCCATTTTCCTTGCAGGGCATAAAAAATGGCAGTCGTTTTCAAAGAGTTTTTACCGAAGTAATGAACCAAACCCTAAAGGATATGGACGTTTCTATTATTCCCGAAAAAAAAGTTCTTGAAGTATTGGGCCAAAGGATTGTTTCATCCAACGAAGAAGCCCGTTCTATTGGAAAACAAGCTGGTTGGGACTATGTTCTCTGGGGCAGTATAACCAAAATAGGCGAAGTCATAAGTATTGACGCCCGCCTTGTACCTGCAACCAAAACTGGATCGCCTCAGGTGCTTTTTGCTGAAGCTCCAAGCCAGAAAAAACTCGCCCTGGCTATTTCTCAACTCGCCGAAAAAATTTCAGCTCAAGTTAACAAAGACAAAGTAATCGCAGAAATCCGTATTGAAGGAAATGAGCGCATTGGGGATGATGCCATCCTGGCTCACATCAAAAGCTCAGTGGGGTCAATATTGAGGCCCGATATTGTCAGACAAGATATTCATTCCATTTATGACATGGGATTTTTTGAAGACATTAGAGTGGATGTAAAAGACAGTCCAAAAGGAAAGGTGCTAATATTTTACGTAAAGGAAAACCCCATCGTTCAGCGAATCGATGTAAAAGGCAACAGACATATCGATACAAAAGACATTATGGCGGTAATAAAAACAAAAACATTTTCAGTATTGAAACGTAAGCAACTTGCCCAAGACGCCCAAAGCATTTTGAATCTTTATCACCAGAAAGCATATTTTGATGCCAAAGTTGATTACGACGTTAGATTTCCCAGAGACCCAAGAAAGGCGACAGTTGTTTTCAGAGTTAAGGAAGGCCAGAAATTCTACGTAAAAAAGATTACCTTTAAAGGAAATAAACACTTTTCTGATAGAAAACTCCGTTCAATCATGGAAACCAAAACCAAAAGTATTTTCTTTTTCTGGGACTCCGAACGAGGAATTTTACAGAAAGATGTGTTAAATACTGATGTTGATAGAATCACCGTTTTTTATCACGATCACGGGTTCATGGATGCTAAAGTCGGTACGCCAAGGATTAAAAAAGAAGAAGATGGGTTTCACATAGAAATCCCCATAATTGAAGGTGAGAGATATAAGGTAGCTTCCTTTGATATTGTGGGCGACGAAGTGGAACATATTGAAAAACTTAAAGATCATTGGGAAACTGAGGTTGGTAAATACTTCAGTAGAAAAAAGCTACGAAGAGACGTCCAAAGACTTGCTCGCTTTTGTATGAACATGGGCTATGCCCATACGGACGTCAGGCCACACATAAAGAAGGATGTAGAAAATCACGAAGCCCACATTCAGTTAGCGGTTCACAAAGGGCCCAAGGTTACAATCGGACGAATAGAAATTGAAGGAAACACAAAAACCAGAGATAAAGTTATACGAAGGCAGTTCCAGATTGCCGAAGGTGATACCTTTAGTGTCTCCAAAATAGAAAATAGTGAAACAAAATTAAAAAGGCTTGACTATTTTGAAGAAATTCAAATCGAGCCTACGCAAGGGGAATCGCCAGATGTAATGAACTTAAAAGTCAAGGTCAAAGAGAAACTCACCGGGTCTATAAGTGCAGGTGGAGGTTTTTCTTCAGATGAGGGTTTATTCGTTGGAGGTGAAATAGTTCAGCGCAATTTGTTTGGAAGGGGACAATTCCTGGCTTTGAGAGCACATCTGGGAACTGAAACCCAGAGGTACTCTTTGAGTTTTACCGAACCCAGTTTTTTAGACACCTATTATTTCTTGGGACTTGATGCTTATAACTGGGTAAGAGAGTATGAAGATTTCACTAAAGATGCACAGGGCTTTGGCATAAGAACCGGAAGACCCTTTGGCAATTGGAGCAGATTTTCTCTAGAATATGTATTTGAAAACGCAAAAATAGAAGATGTTGCAGAGGATGCATCGTCAATTATCAAAGAACAGGAAGGTCGACAAATAAAGAGTTCTGTCACTTTTGGAATTGAAAGAGACTCAACAGATCATCCTTTCCTACCAACGCACGGTTCTATTAACAGGGTAACCGTTGAAGTAGCAAGTGATATAATTGGAAGCGATAGCAACTTTGTAAAATACGTTGCTTCAACTGGCTGGTACATTCCCTTATTCTGGAAACTTACCGGTTTTGTTCGAGCAGAAATAGGGTGGATAAACAAAACAGGTGATGCACCCATACCACTGTACGACAGGTTTTTCCTTGGAGGAATAAACTCCGTTAGATCCTATGATTGGGGAGAGCTAGGTCCCAAAGATCCTGATACTGGAGATACAATCGGTGGAACCAAATATGGTCTTTTTAACGCTGAATTGATATTTCCCATATTTAAGGAAATAAACCTTCATGGAGTTGTATTTTTTGATGCAGGTAACGCATTTGATGAAGGGGAAACATGGGATGTGACCAAGTTTAAAATGGGAATAGGTGGCGGAGTTCGCTGGATTTCACCTTTTGGGCCATTAAGAATTGAATGGGCCTACAATCCGGATCCGGATCCAGGAGATTCTACCAGCAAATGGCAATTTTCAATGGGAGCGTTTTTTTAAAATCACAAACGAAAAGGAGTTTAGCAATGCGTCGATGTTTAATGTACACACTGATTTTTACAGCAGTATTGATGATCACGGCGGGTTCATCCTTTGCTAGGGGTCAGAAGATAGGCTTTTTTGATCTTCAAAAAGTTATAAAGACATCCCAGTGGGGACAGGAAGTACAAAGCAAACTGAAAGCCGAAGAAAAAAAGATAAAGGGCAAACTTAAACAAAAGCAGGAAGAATTAAAAAAGCTCCAACAGGACTATCAAAAGAAACAGGCTATGCTTGGTACCGAAGCAAAGAAGAAAAAGATTGCGGAACTGGAGCGTAAACGCCGCGAGGGAGAACAATTTATAGTTCAAGCAAACAGGAAGATGCAAAATTTGTCCCAGGAACTGATGAAACCGCTTCTTGAGAAAGTTTTCGAAGTTGTGAAAGAAATAGCCAAAAAAGAAAAATACGATTTTGTATTTGAAGCCAGACGCAGTGGGCTTGTTTTTGCTGAAGATAAATACGATTTAACGAACAAAATCGTGAAGAGAATCGACAGTATCCACAAAAAGAGTAAGTAATGAACCAAAAAGTATTCACTCTATCCTATTTAGCCCAACTGGTTCAGGGTCGATTGGAAGGAAATGGGGAAGTAACAATATCTGGAGTAGCTCCCCTCGATTCTGCCAAAAAAGGGGAGCTCTCTTTCGTAAGACATAAAAAGTACCTGAAATCCCTGGCTAACTGTAACGCATCAGCTCTAATTGTAAGTGATGATATCTCCGAAGAAATAAACAATATCCCTCTTATAGTGGTAAAAAACCCCGAAGTTGCTTTCGCTAAAATAGCATGGTTGTTTTATGAGAATCCGGTTTTCCCTAACAGAGTTCATACAAATGCTGTTTTGTCTGAAACAGCCAAAATTTCCGAGACATGTTATATAGGACCCTTCGTCCATGTGTGTGAAGAGGCAGAAATTGGTTCTGGCACAATTATTATGTCCGGGGCATATATAGGACGAAAGGTAAAAATAGGAGAAGATTGTATAATTTATCCAAGAGTAGTAGTTCTAGATGGCTGCGTATTGGGCAACAGGATTATAGTTCACGCAGGAACTGTTATAGGTAGTGACGGCTTTGGATACGTATCCGATTCAAATGGAAACCACATAAAAATACCACAAATGGGTAATGTTGTAATTGAAGACGATGTCGAAATAGGCGCAAACTCAACAATTGACAGGGCAACCTTTGGATCAACCCTTATTAAAAAAGGCACAAAGATAGACAATTTAGTTCATATTGCTCACAATGTTCAGGTAGGCGAAAGTTGTATTATGGCTGGTCAGGTGGGAATCGCTGGAAGCTGCCAAATTGGAAATCATGTTATAATGGCAGGGCAAGTGGGCGTAGCCGATCACACGAAAGTGGGAGATAGAGTCCGAATAGGGGCAAAGGCTGGAGTGGCAACATCTATACCGTCAGGCCTAGATGTCATAGGAATTCCGGCTCATCAAAGAAACGAATATTTAAAAATGTACATGAATGTAAAACGCATCGAAAAGATAAAAAAAGATTTAGAAGAAGTGAAAAAACAAATAAAAAATCTTAAATAGTACGAGAACCTCAAACAAAGGTAATGAACAAATGCCCTATGATGTCAATTGGATAATGTCCGTACTTCCCCACAGATATCCCTTTTTAATGGTTGATAGGGTTATAGAACTGAACATGGAGAAAGCGGTCGCTTTGAAAAATGTATCGGTAAACGAACCCTTTTTCATGGGACATTTTCCCAACAATCCAATCATGCCAGGAGTACTGATAGTAGAAGCTCTCGCTCAAGTTGGTGGAATTTTCGCCTACAATTATCAAAATGGTGGGACAGAAAAAGGCTTCTTTATGGGAATGGACAAGGTCAGATTTAGAAAACCGGTGCGCCCGGGAGATCAGCTTATCTTAAAGGTCACGCTATTAAAAAAAAGAGGAAATGTTTACAAGTTCAAAGGCGAAGCACTAGTGAATGATACGTTAGTAACCGAAGCTGAATTACTTCTTACATTTCGAGATGACGTATAGAAGAAAAAGGAGGTTCTGTGGCGGATATTCATCCTACTGCTATTGTAGATGCTAATGCAACGATTGGAGATGGCACTGTTATTAAACCCTACACAGTTATAGGACCAGAGGTAGTAATTGGGTCAAATAATACTATCGGTCCTAACGTTGTAATCGATGGTAAAACAACCATAGGCAATGAAAATATTATTTACCCCTTTGCATCCATAGGCCTGGCCCCTCAAGACATATCCTACGCAAATGAACCCACAAAAGTAATCATTGGAAATGGAAACATAATAAGAGAAGGTGTCACCATCCACAGGGGTACTCCAAAGGGTATAGGATATACAAAAATTGGCAACTCCAACTACCTAATGGCATGGTGCCACATAGCCCATGATTGTGTTATTGGCAATCATGTAATTATTGCAAACGGCGCTATGCTGGGAGGACATGTCACTATTGGGGACTATGCCGTACTTGGAGGCCTGGTAGCCGTCCATCAATTCGTAAGAATTGGAGAACATGCCTTCATTGGCGGAAAATCTGCAATAAGCATGGATGTTCCTCCATTTATGCTGGTTGCGAGTGAGCGCTCCACCAAAGTTTTTGGCCCAAACAACGTGGGTTTGAAGCGAAAGGGATTTAGTAACGAAACTATACGTTTATTAAAACAAGCCTATAAAATCTTATTCCGTTCGGGATTAACTCTCCGGAAAGCTATTCCAAAAATCAGGGAACAAATGGGACACGACGAAACCATACGCCGTTTGCTCGACTTCATTGAAGCAAAATCCGAAAGAGGCATAACCAGGTAATTATGAAGGCAGAGAAAATAGGCTTAATTGCAGGTAGCGGGCAGTTTCCTGTCCTATTTTCCAGAGCGGCTAGAAAAGCTGGCGTAAGTGTGGTCGCCGTCGGCTTTGAAGGAGAAACAGATCCTGCGCTGGTTCATGAAGTCGATTACATGTATATGATAAAACTGGGTCAACTTGGAAAACTTATCGATTGTTTTAAAAGGCATAACGTGACCCAAGCTGCAATGGCTGGAGCAATAAATAAGACCCGTCTTTACTCTCGTATTAGGCCGGATTGGCGGGCAGTCAGATTCGCACTCAAGTTAAAAAACAAAAAAGACGATTTTTTGCTTAGAGCCCTTGCTTCAGAATTGGAGCAGGATGGTATAATAATAAAACCATCAACTGTGTTCTTGCCCGATTTGCTGGCCCCTGAAGGGGTTCTTACTGTAAGGCATCCTAATTGGAGAGAGCGCAGGGACATCAAATTTGGCTGGGACATCGCTAAGGCTATTGGGAAGCTGGATGTTGGCCAATGTGTCGTTGTGAAAGATCAAGCTGTTCTGGCAATAGAAGGAATAGACGGAACAGACGAAACCATAAAAAGGGGTGGAAAATTATGTGGATCCGGGGCAGTTGTAGTAAAAGTTAGCAAGCCAAATCAAGATTTGAGGTTCGATGTACCGGCAGTTGGGCTGAAAACCATAGAAGTTATGGCAGAAGCAAAAGCTGGGGTTCTCGTAATTGAAGCCGGCAAGACATTAACCTTCGATTTGGCCCGGATGTTGGAACTTGCCAATTCATACGGTATTTCGGTGGTTTCTTTAAAAGACGGGAGAGAGCAAGAATCACTAGACACCGAAATTGACACAAAAACTGTCACACACATTACACTGCCATCTCAAAAAGATAAAGACCCTAACTCTGTAAAAGTAGCCGTTATTGGTATAGGATACCTCGGCAAATACCATGTAGAAAAATTTGCAAACATGCCAGATGCCAGCTTGATTGCGGTAGTTGACGTTGTGCCTGAAAGAGCACAGGAAATGGCAGAGAAACTAAAAATCGACTATTTTACAGATTTCAGAAACCTTCCAGATCAAATTGATGCTGTAAGTATTGTAACCCCCACAGATACCCATTATGAAATAGCCAGATTTTTCCTGAAAAAAGGGATACATGTATTTATCGAAAAACCCATGACCACAACTATAAATGAGGCCTCGGAGCTTATCGAACTAGCCAGCAAGAATAATCTCATACTTCAAGTTGGCCACATTGAAAGATTCAACCCTGCCTATAAAGCTATACAACCTTTGATTGATAATCCTCTCTTTATTGAAATTCACAGACTTTCGCCTTTCACTGAAAGAAGTACGGAAGTTGATGTGGTGCTCGATCTTATGATTCACGATCTGGATATTGTGTTTTCAATTATCAAATCAGAACTCAAAGATTTTCGAGCGTCCGGTACAGCAGTTTTGACCGATCATGCAGATATCGCTACTGTAAGACTGGAATTTGAGAATGGAGCAGTGGCCAATTTGACGGCAAGCCGAATTTCTATGAAATCTCTGAGAAAAATAAGAATTTTTCAAAAGGATAGATATCTTGCAGCTGATTATGGTGAAAAGAGAGCCTACACGGTCTATAGAGATGATTCAGACGGAACTAAAAGTGTTTCCTATGAGGAACTGGAAGTGAAAGGCGGGGATCCATTACATGAAGAACTAAGAACATTTGTGAATTGTGTTAAATCTGGCAAAAAACCAGATGTAGATGGTTATGTGGGAAAACGTGCCCTCGAAATAGCTCTTCAAATTTCCCAAGTGCTGAAGAAAAATGCAAAAGCTTTCGCCATCCCGTAAGAAAGTTTTAATTTCCACTGGTGAACTTTCCGGTGATTTGTATGGCTCGGAACTTTTTACCCATCTTAAAAATAAATTCGGAGAAAATATAGAAACCTTCTGCCTGCTACCTGGTGAGCTAAAGCGACTGGGAGCAAAGCCGATTCTTAATTCATACATACACAGTATAACGGGGATCTCCGAAGCACTGACCAATATAACAAAAGCCCTTCAAGACCTCCTGACAGTCAAAAAATTTCTATTTCATGTAAAACCAGACACCGTCATTCTAATCGATTTCCCTGAATTTAACATGAGAGTCGCAAGATGGGCAAAAAAATGTGGATCTAAAGTAATTTACTTCATCCCACCTCAGATGTGGGGATGGAGAGAATGGAGAATAAAAAGCCTGCGGCAAAATAGTGATTTCATCATTGTTATTTTACCCTTTGAAGTCGATTATTACAGCAACAAGGGATTGAAAGTACACTTTTTTGGACATCCAATTGTAGACATTGTAAAGAAAGAACTGCGGAATTTCCCCAAATGGAAAAATCCTGATAGACCCAAGGGAAAACCTCTTATAGGAGTGATGCCGGGAAGTAGGTCATCAGAGTTGAAACATCACATTCCTATTTTAAAATTAGCAATTAAAAAGCTCTCAAAGATGCTACCCGGGGCAAAATTTCTTGTTCCTTTGGCTCCATCACTCAAAAAGAAAGAGGCTCTATGGGTAAAAAATGAATTAAATATGCCTGAAAGAAGAGTATACTTCGTAACTGAAAACAGATATCATAACATAAAGATGTGTGATTTCTGCATTGTTGCTTCAGGAACCGCATCGCTTGAAGTGGCACTTTTAGGTGTCCCCATGCTAGTTTTTTACAAGGTTTCCCCATTGAGTGCACTTGTTGCAAGATTGCTTCATAAAGTTCCCTACGCTTCACTACCCAATTTGATTTGCGGTGGAGCTGTTGTGCCAGAACTCTTGCAAGACAAGGCCACACCAGATATAGTTGCCTACTTTACATACTCCATTTTGAATTCACCTGATCTTCAAAGGGCACAGAGAAAATGCTTTGATTTTATAAGAACAAGTATAGGTGATGCTGGGGTAATGACGAAGATAGCAAATTTCATAGTGGAGCACCTTACATGTTAAAACTAAGCGAAAAGGACAAAAAGCTAATAAAGCGGTTTTCCATATTACTCAGACCCCATTTAAAACGCTTCGTGATGGCATCAGTTTGCATGATAGGAGTTTCGGTATTCACATCCATAATGGCTTATTTAATAAAACCTGCTATGGATATCATATTTGTACACAGAGACTTAAATATGTTGAAGGTTATGCCCCTTATCATTCTAGCTGTCTTCCTAATCAAAGGTCTGTGCCAATGGGGAAGTGACTACCTACTTCAGCACATAGGGCTATCGGTAGTAGCTGAACTGAGGCAAAAGCTTTATGACCACATTCTGGATTTGCCCCTTTCTTTTTTTGATCATCAAGCGGGTGGAGTCCTTATCAGCCGCATAACAAACGACGTCCATGAAATTCAATATGCTGTAAGCAAGGCGGTCACGGGTCTGATAAGGGACATATTCATGGTTGTGGGGTTAATATTTGTTGTCTTCTATCAAAATTGGAAATTGGCTTTAATTGCCTTTTTTGTATTGCCCTTTGCCTTCTTGCCTCTATTCATTTTCGCCAGGATATTAAGAAAATTGGCTATGAACACTCAGCAAGCAATGGCAAGATTAACAACAATCCTGCATGAAACCTTTAGAGGTATCAGAATCGTCAAGGCTTTTTGTCGTGAGAAGTATGAAAAACAGAGATTTTTCAGGAGAAATCAGGAATACCTGGAATATGCTCAGCGATCAGCATGGATAGATGCAATGTCCTCGCCTCTCATGGAATTTATCGGCGCAATAGGAATTGCGTCGATAATGGCCTACGGAGGATACCAGGTAATCAGAGGAAATGCTTCCCCAGGTGGGTTTTTTTCCTTCTTAGGAGGACTTTTATTACTCTATAAACCCGTGAAAAGCTTAAGCAGAATAAACAGTATCATCCAAAAAGGAATGGTTGCCCTAGAACGGGTCTACAATATTATAGACCAGGAAAACAATGTTGTCGAAATTCCGGGAGCCCGTAAAATTGAGAGTGTTAATGGAAAAGTTAAATTTTCGAAGGTGTCATTTGGATATGATACAAAACCTGTTCTGGAGGATATAGATTTTGAAGTAAAACCTGGCGAAGTTATAGCAATCGTTGGCCAAAG
>JALXAE010000309.1:0-906 GCA_026992355.1 Syntrophobacterales bacterium
GAATAAACATCAACAAAAACAAATACTATAAAGGAGGAGCTATGAAAAAATTTGTTGTAATCTTAACAGTTTTTGCACTTCTTGGCTCATTTGCACTTTGGGCTGGAGGTAAGCAAGAAGAAAAACCACAGCTTAAAAAATTAACCAAACCTGTGACAATTGAAATCTGGTATTCGCTTGGAGCAAAATACTCTGCACCACTTGAAAAAATTATAAAAGACTTCAATGCAAGCCAGAATCTAATAACTGTTAAGGGAGTCTATCAGGGAGGATATGCAACAACTCAGCAGAAACTTCTTGCTGCATACATCGGGGGTAATCCGCCTGTACTGTCCCAGCTTGAACAGTCATTAGTGGGAGCCTTCGTTGATAACGACGCCCTTGTCCCACTGGAAGATTTCATAAAAGCTGACAAGACATTCGATATTAAAGACTTTATGCCGGAGATTCTCCAAGGTGCTACCTATTCCGGAAAGCTCTATGGTCTCCCAATAAATGTAAGTACCCCCGTACTCTACATAAACAGAGATCTTTTTAGAAGCAAAGGACTTGATCCAGACAAGTATCCGACAACATGGGAGCAGGCCTACGAGTACTCCAAAAAGATTGCAGATCAGAGCAACCCTGCAAAGCCAATATACGGTATAAGGGTTTACAACAGCGGATGGATTATCCATTCACTCTTTAGACAATTTGGCGGTAGGCTATTCAACGATGATAACACCAAAGTTCTCTTTAACTCCAAAGAAGTCAAAGATGCAATACTCTTCTGGAAAAAGATGGTTGACGAAAAGGTAGCTGTATATCAGGGTGGTGGTGAAGGTTCTGCAATGGATGCCGCTGCTCAGATAGGTATGGTAATGCGTTCAACAGGATCGATCCAGTGGTTTAAAGATCATGTAAAGT
>JALXAE010000309.1:916-3014 GCA_026992355.1 Syntrophobacterales bacterium
CTGGGGTGTTGCACCTTTTACGCTTGGGAAGGTAAAAGCAGTATCCCTTGGCGGTGGGAATATCTATATGCTTAAGAAAACAACCCCAGAGCAGCAGAGAGCTGCATGGGAATTCCTAAGATACCTTACCTCCAAAGAAAATCAGATATACTGGTCTGTAAACACAGGTTACATGGTTTCTAGAAAGAGTGCATTTAATTCTCCTGAAATCCAGAATATCTTTAAAAAGGATCCAAGGTACAAAGTTACCTATGAACAGCTTCCCTATGCATTTCCAAGACCACGTGTTGCCGCATGGCCTGAAATCGAAAGGATGATCCGAGACGATATGACAAAGATTATTGTACAGGGAGCAGATGTAAACATTCTTGATCAAACAGCTAAAAAAGCACAGGAACTGTTAGAATAGAATAACAGTAGAGAAAAAATATGCCAGGGGGTTTACCTCCCTGGCTTTATTTGAAATAGGAGATACAAATGGGTCTTAGGGAAAGAAAGAACAATCTTTTAGGATGGTTATTTATTAGTCCTCCTATTATTGTATTTTCCGTTTTTATCTTTGCACCAATGGTAGTGGCTCTTGTAATAAGTTTTCATAAGTGGAACCTTTTAAGCCCGATGAGATTTGTAGGTTTCAAAAACTATGTAAAGATGTTTCACTCCGACTCATTTTTGAACTCACTAAGAGTATCTATCATCTATGTTCTCGGAACTGTACCTACCACTGTAATAATGGCGATAATTCTTGCAATTCTTATGAATCAGCAGATACATGCACTTTCTTTTTTTAGAATAATGATATATCTACCTGTAATTACATCTATGGCAGCTGCTGCCATTGTTTTCCAGTATCTTTTTGAACCAAACTTCGGATTGATAAATTACGTTTTAGCATCCATCGGGCTACCCAAAATGAAATGGTTAAACGATCCCAATCAGGCGCTCCTTGCTTTGATACTTGTTGGAATATGGAAACGTGTCGGATACAACACGATAATTCTTTTAGCCGGATTACAGGGAATACCTTCAGTTTACTACGAAGCTGCAAAGATAGACGGAGCCAATAGTTCGCAGGTTATAAGAAAGATTACAATTCCACTGCTTTCCCCTGTAACCTTTTTTGTTACCGTGATGCAAATTATTGCTTCGTTAAAAGTTTTCACATCGATAGTTGTAATGACAGAGGGAGGCCCCGCAGGAGGCACAGATGCTATTCCTTACTATCTATATAGAAACGCATTTGTTTACCACAAAATGGGTTACGCATCCGCCGTTGCATATGTACTGTTTGCCATTATTTTTATCTTTACCCTTCTCCAGTTCAGATTCGGAGAAAAACGTGTACATTATCAATAGGAGGAGTAAAAGATATGCTTATATCGCGTTCAAATAGAAAACAGAAAATATACATCTTCATAGTAGAAATCTTTCTTCTTGCCCTCGTGATACTGATAAATCTGCCATTTTTCTGGATGATAAGTGCATCCTTTAAGATGAAAGACGAGGTTCTTGCTTTCCCACCTACTGTTTTCCCTTCAAAGATCAATTTTGGCGGTTACATTTATATCTGGACGCTGGTGCCATTCGCACGCTATTTTTTAAACTCTATTATTGTCTCCGTATCCATAGCTATAAGTAAAATTATTCTCTCATCAATAGCAGCTTTCGCCTTTGCAAAGATTCCATTTAAGGGTAAAAATACCATCTTCTATATCTTTCTCGGTACAATGATGATACCATTCGAGGTAATCGTAATTCCAAACTACATCATTGTCAGCAGCCTTCACTGGCTGGATACTTACTGGGCGCTAATTATTCCTTTTACAGTGGGAGCATTTTCCATTTTTCTCTTAAGGCAATTCTTTATGGGAATTCCTCGAGACCTTGATGATGCCGCCGAGATAGATGGAGCCGGAAAATTAAAGTATCTATTCAGTATTATATATCCCCTTTCCAAGCCCGCTCTACTTACAGTTGGCCTCTACGCATTTCTTGCTTCCTGGAACAGTTTCCTTTGGCCACTTATCGTAACAAATAAGGATGAAATGCGAGTTATACAGATTGGGCTTAAGGCTCTTCAGGATTCATGGATGATAGA
>JALXAE010000310.1 GCA_026992355.1 Syntrophobacterales bacterium
TAATTCATCGGGTATTTCATGCTCTACAATCTCTTCTCCCAAGGGACCCTCAAAACTAAACGCTTTCATCTTTATGAGATCTATAACACCCTTAAAATCCTTTTCTAACCCCCAGGGAAGCTGAACCAGTATTGCGTTGGGATCCAACTTCTCCTGTATTTGCCTCAAAACCTTTTCCGGGTTCGCGCCAATGCGATCGCACTTATTTATAAATGCTATCCTCGGAACTCCATACCGTTTCATTTGTCTGTCAACGGTAATAGACTGGGATTGAACTCCTCCAACGGCACAAAGAACGAGAATACCACCGTCAAGAACCCTCAACGCTCTTTCAACCTCTATTGTGAAATCCACATGGCCTGGCGTATCTATAATATTTATCTCATGTTCTTTCCAAAAGCAGTACGTGGCTGCAGACTGTATGGTTATACCTCGCTCTCTCTCCAATTCCATAAAATCCATTGTCGGACCACGCCCATCTTTTACGTCGTGCACAGTGCGAATTCTTCGAGTGTAATAAAGTATACGCTCTGTTAGAGTGGTCTTTCCTGAATCTATGTGAGCACTAATTCCAATATTTCTTATTCTTTCAAGTCTGGATGGCATCGCAAACAATAACTCCCTTCATAGAACTGTTTTTCTAAATACTTTAATCCTAATAATACAAAATAAAACGGCGCGGAGATATAACAAAAGGACCAAGAAAAGTGAAGGAAAAAGAGAAAGTGTTTGGGCGAAAATCTCAGCATCAATGTTCAAAATCTGCCAAGGTAAGTTGCCCAAACAGTAGATACCTTCAGTTTAAGTTTTTACTTACACGTGCTCCAAATGATATTTCAAACTACAACAAAATGCTTTTATCTTGATAAATTCTACCATTATGATAGATATCTTTTATTAATTGCGCCCGTAGCTCAGCTGGATAGAGTGCCGGACTACGAATCCGTAGGTCGCAGGTTCGAATCCTGCCGGGCGCACCAATGATTTTAACACCTTCTATAAAAAAAAGCATATGAATTCATGCAAAGCTCCTAAAGCTAGATTGCGGCAACGGATACAAGATTACTGACAAGAAATGAAGACAACTCTCGAAGCGATCTTGACAAATTCGTAAATAAAAGACATTTTAGTGGCAATTCCTGAGGTTTTCAGATTTGGCAGGATTTATAGGTTATGTTTTCAACGGCTATTTGAACAGGAGGGTTTTTGAGATGAAAAAGATAACCCTGGTAATCCTTGCTGTGGGAATTCTTTTATCTTTTCAACCTCTCATTATGGCTCAAACCAATACACAACAACAGGTAACACAGGCAGTGCAACAAAGCACGTCGAAACTCAACATAAACACGGCGACTCAAAGCGATTTCGAAAAGCTCCCTGGAATTGGTCCCACTATAGCTAAAAGGATTGTGGAATATAGGAAAGAACACGGTTCTTTTAAAACAATAGAGGAACTTAAAAACGTCTCAGGAATTGGCGACAAAAAATTTGAAGCAATAAAAGATCTCATAACTGTAGAATAGAACCGAAACTGTTCTGGGATTTGACTCCTAGCAATATATTTTCTCGAAATTATTAAAGGGGTGGGGTATGTTTTTACAATGGAGATCTCTTGTTGCTTCATTTCATACCATTAACGATTTTAAAAGCAGAACCATTTAAACAACTGTTTCAAGCATTTTCCCATTCTTCCACATTCCAATCAACAATATTCCGGATGTTACTATCAAATCTAATTCCAACAAGAAAAATGGGCTTATTTTCTGATACATATTTTTCAGGATATTTCTTTTCATAAATTTGCTTAATAGGAAGTTCTTCAGCATCTACCTTAAATTCCACAATTACTACCTTATCCGGGAGTTTTATTGTGAGATCTATTCGCCCCCTATTTGTTGTATCCTCAGGTATCACTTCATACCCAAGAGCCGCAAGATACACATAAACAACAGAGCTGTAATAGCCCTCGTATTGGGAAATAATATTGTTGGCGTAATTGTGGTAAGGAATGGATGCGAAAATGGATTTCAATACCTCTATAAACGTGGGGAAATCTCCATTGTAGAGGGCATCATCCAGCCTGTCTTTCAAGCGGTACTTCTGATGCCTTTGGTTTGTAAGATAATCTACAAAGAGTTCATTCAAAGAAAAACGAATCTCAAGATTGGGTATAGTAAGTCGGTAAACGTTCCTTCCGAAACGATTCACCCGTTTATCCTTAAACGTCAAATATCCCGTTTGCCAGAAGAGCGCCAGAACATCTATGTAATCCACATCAAAGGCATCAAGGGCTTCCTCGGCTATCTCCGCACCCTCTAGCTCCGGAATGTAATAGTTCTCCTCCCGGAGCTTATCTATCAAAAAGGAGGGATTGCCGGTGCTCCACCAGTAGTTACGAAACTCAAATCGTTCCGAAATAAAAAGCAAAATATCAAAGGGGTTATATAACTTCTCACCAAAATAGTTGTACCCATTATACCACATGCGAACTCGTTCGAGATCCGCTCCCCTGAGATGTTCCGAAAATACCGTCTCAAGATCCCGGTGGGTATAACCGCATATCTCAGCATATTCCCTGCTTAAAGTGATGTCCTTAAGATTGTTCAAACCACTGAACAAACTGAGCTTGGAAAACTTGGAAACCCCTGTAATAAATACAAACTTAATACAGGCATCCATATCCTTTATTACAGAATAAAGATTCTTCAAAATATCCCGAGCATAACGGGCTTTTTCTCTATCCAGAATGTTGTCAAGTATCGGCTTGTCGTACTCATCAACCAGGATACCCACCTTTTCAGAAAATTTTTCACAGGCCCTCTCAATAAGCTCTTTGAAGCAAATCTTTGTATCATCAAAGTCAGTACAGCTAACCCCCAGCTTTTCAGCGTTCCATTTCAAGAGATAGACAATTTCCTTGGATATACTCTCAAGTATCCCATAATCCCCACTACCAAAGCTTATACGAATTACAGGATAGGGCTTAAAATCGTAACGATCATAGATGTAAAGCCCCTCAAAAAGCTCTCTGCTTCCCTTGAAAATTTCAGATAAAGTATCCAAAAAAAGACTCTTCCCAAATCTCCGAGGGCGGGAAAGAAAATAGTATTTACCTTCAGTAATTAACCTGTAAGCAAAGTGGGTTTTGTCAACATAAACATAATTTTCTTCTATGATTTCTCTAAAGGTCTGGATTCCTATGGGAAGTTTCTTCACCATCTTCAATCCCTGCATTTCCATGTGCAATTGGCAAGTATTTGACCACGATAATTTCTAGAGGAAGCTCTTATCATATTTCTCACCATACTTAGAATAACATATCAGCCAGTTTTTCAGAAAGATACAAGCCTGAAAAAGCAAAAAGAAAATATGCGGACTTAAAAGTTTCGATAGAATACTAATTTTTATCCTTTCCATTATTAATATACCTTTTACGTTCCACATTGAGGTACGGCAGGATAACCCAGGTTTGCGTTGTTATTATGGAAACCTCTTTTCTCCCGTATGTAACGAAACAAATGTCGAAAGTATGGTGTAAGATACAACAATTAACAGGATATAAAATCCTATCTCCAAACCTTTTTTAGGCATATTTAACATAGGCATAAATATAAATACAAATGCGGTGTAGTCGGGAAACGACAAAAAGGATTTAAAATTTTTCTTAAACCACCAATGCCTATATTTATTAAACACCAAAATCAAATAAAAATCTGAACGTATCTTGGCTTCTTCAATAGCGTAACCCGCAAGATAGCTTATGTAACTTTCGGATATATGCATAAAAATCATTCCCAGTATCATATAATTGAAGAGTATTTCTTGAGAATACGCAAGTGAACACAAAACTAATATATCACCTACCAAGTCCGAAACGTGATCAAGGTATCTACCGAATTCAGTGGTCTGGCAAGTTAATCTGGCAACAGAACCGTCAACACAGTCTAAAACATACGCAAAATAATAAAGAAAACTCCCCAACATCAGATATTGATAAAGACCAAAGGCAAACATTATAGCTGTTAAAAGTCTTAAACAAAAGGCAGCAATTGTTATCTGAGTTGGTGTAAAAATCCTGTAATTGCTCAAAAACAAGGATATTCTCTTTGCGAGAGGCAAAACAAGGATTGAGGCATACCATGTTTTTAATGGTAGAGTTCTCTCAACATCGCTTAAAACAAAACGGTTATCTGATTTCAAAGACACATCCCGTTACATTTTGGACAGCTACTTTTAAAATTTCTTCGGCAACTTTTCTTGGGTCTAATAACGTCCTGGGGTCTTCCTTTCCAAAATTTCTAAATCTTAACGGCGTTGCCACCCGTCCTGGGTTAATAACATTTACATTTACATTATACGGCTCTAGTTCTTCGGAAACAGCCTGGACAAAATTTACTAAAGCTGCTTTCGAGCTGGAATAAGCGCTGTATCCGGCTCTACCTCGAGTATATGAGCTTGAACCTACGAAAATAAGGTTGCCATATCCTTGCTTTTTAAATATAGAGATTACCGCCTTTGTGATGAAAAAATTACTTTTGATGTTCACATTATAGATATAATCCCACTCCTTTTCGTTCATATATACGACATCTTTCCTGATCAAATCTCCTGCACAGTTTATAACAACATCAATTTTGTTGTATTTGTTTGATGTGTATTGAAAAATATTTTTGAGAGAATCGAAATCCATTACATCCACACCCGGATTGCTTCTTCTCGAAAACCCCTCAACCTTTGCTCCCAATTTTTCTGCAAGCCTGACAACTTCAAGCCCTATACCACTCGTCCCACCTAAAACTATTATTACCTTATCCTTTAAGCCTTCTAAACTATTTCCTTCGGTTTGAGATGTTCTCAACTGAAAAAGTTTATCCGCTATGTGTAAATCAATTGGATATGTGATCTTTATGTTTTGCTCGTCACCTTCCACAACATAAACGGGAATGCCCATCCTTAAAATTAAGGAACAATCGTCTGTCGAGTTAGTTATACCGTCAGCAATTGCTTTTATATGAGCCTGCCTTATTAATTTGCACTTAAACCCTTGAGGAGTCTGACCTCTCCTTAAAAAGGAACGATTTGGTATTTCATCAATAAACTGCTCTTCGTTAATCTTGATTATAGTGTCGGCGGAGGGGATAGCTGTATCAACGGCATTATATTTTATTGTGGCATGTATTACATCATTGATGATTTTTTGGGATACAAAGGGCCTCACCGCATCGTGGATAATTACATAATCTTCATCATCACATGCGCTAATTCCAATGAAAGATGATTCTTGTCTGGTTTTACCACCAATAAGTACTTTCCCTACTTTCGATAAGTTATATTTTCTAACATAATCCCATACAGTATCCACATGTTCTCTATTTGTAGTTACTATGATTTCATCTATTAAATTATTCTTCTGAAATTGTTTTAGAGTATGGACAATAATGGGTAATCCTGCAAGCTTAACGAACTGCTTTGGAATGTCACCGGCAAATCGCTCTCCTGATCCTGATGCAAGAATGATGGCTTTATTTATTAACCTCACTCTTTTAACTCCAGTATTTTCTTTAAAGCTCTTTCACTATTTTTCCCGTCAAAAAACGGATTAAATTTATTTCTAAACTCTCTTATAATTGGTATCCACTTTTTTAGATCATAATTCTTTATAGTGCTTGTCAAGTCGTAGGAATTATACGCTATAGGGCCTGGAACAAAAGATTCATAGCTGAAGTAAAAACCCCTTTCATTATAATAGTTTTTCAAATCGTGTGCATAAAATATCATTGGCTTTTCTAATAGAGCAAAGTCAAAAATTATAGAAGAGTAGTCAGTTATGAGAACGTCGCTAGCGACAATGGCCTCTTCAGTGGTACACTTACCTAAGTCAACAATATCTTTACCATAGCTGGCTATATCTTCAATCCTGATAGGAATTCGTGGATGTAGTCTAACTCCGAAGGAGTAACCCTCATCTATCAATTGCTTTACCTGAGTAATGAGTTCTAGTATAAAGACGTACCCTGATTTTTCCATTTTATCCCTAAAAGTAGGAGCATACATAATTAATTTCCTACCTGAGGGTATTCCAAGCTTTCTTCTAATTAAATTTTTCTTCTTAGTTAAAGTATATAAAAAGTCATTTCTTGGTAATCCATTTACAACTATCTTGCTTTTATCAAAACCCCCAAATGCTTCGGAATATATATCAACAACGTGTTTTGAAGAACAAAAAACCAAGTCCCAATAATTGAATTCTTTGTTCATTACATTCTTTCTTCCTCTTGCATGCACTCCGAACTTCTTAAAAGCGCCTGCCGCGTGCCACAGTTGAATAACTTTGGTGCCTTTTCTTGGGATGATTAACCACTTTTTGAATTCTGTTTCTTTTATCCAATACTTTGAAGTCATCAAGTGAAGTAGCATTACCAGACCATTCTGAACAAACCTGGTGTTTGTATTTCTTTTTGAAATATCACAACTTTTTGTAAACCATATATGTTTATACATTGGATATTGTTTATTCCATAATTCATATATGGCCTTGGCGTTACCTGAATACTCGAGATTCGCTGGCAAATAAGAAACTTTATTGTCAGATATAGGAAACAGCGAGAATATTTTCCTTGCAATAAACCCTAATCCGTAAAGCTTATCGTAATGTCTATTCATTTTGGGTCTTTCTGTTCAAAAATGCCAAAATTCTTATTCTTTAGCTCGAAATATTTTACTTTATAAGCAAGGCAACCCCCTTTGAATACATATTACACTTATAGCTACAGCAACGAATAGAATAAAATTACATTTTAGGTGCAACAAATGCACACAAACCGCCAAAAGTATCCTCTTTTCACTACAGTGAACCATAAAACTCTGTAATCACGTAACATTTTTAGTAGATTTATTTTACTGTACGGCTAAACGACTAACTATGTTAATTCACGAACTCAAACTCGGTATCTTGCTTGTTATTCCATCACAGTCCTTACCATCAAAAAATGAATTAAGTTTATCCTTAAATTCTCCTACTTAAAGGCAACCATTTTTCTTCATATTAATTTTATATGATAACCTAAATCAGTGAAGTTTGCCATAGCAGCTGCTTATTTTTGTATTTTCAGTTCAGAAATTCCAGGTTTCTATTCTTCAACTCAAAATACCGAGCTACATGTTGTCAATAAATTGCATACTCTCCCTTTTCTGTGCTTGAAGGAGCCTCTGGGCGTACACTGCACTTGCGGTTTCAACAATAATAAATAAAGCTAGAGTCAACACCCTACGCACAACACTACCCATACAAGCAACAAAAGCTATCATACAAATCTTTATACGCAATTTTAAAGCAACCTGTTTTGCACGGACTATCACCATGGCCACCACGCACATAAAATGCCAAATAACCATCTTCACTCTGCAACGCGGATGGCCTTGTGAAGATCCAAAAGATATCTGTCAGCATAGAAATACATTCAATTCCGGTCATTTTTGTCCATCTTCATCCTTCATATACTAAAATAAACTCAAAAGTATCCGAACAAAACCTTTTAACTCAAGATTCACGAAAAAACCCTAACTTAACTATTGAATTCGTCTGCTTTCTCAACTTCTCATAGTCATGACTTACTATCACCATTGTTTTTCCGATATTCTTCAAGTTATCTATTGACTCGTAGCACTTTTTTCTGAAGCTTTCATCTCCTACAGCCAAGATTTCGTCAAACAAAAAAATTTCGGCATTGCTGTGTATTGCGACTGAAAAGGCTAATCTTAAAAACATACCCGATGAGTATTTTTTTACCGGCATGTCGATGAATTCTCTTATGCCAGAAAATTCTATTATACTTTCCTCTTTTTTCTTAATTTCCTTAGGTGTCATACCAAGGATAGCGCCATTCATTAAAATGTTTTCTCTCCCCGTTAGATCCGGGTGAAAGCCTGCTCCGATTTCTATTAAAGGAGCCACCTTGCCGTTTACAATGATCTTTCCTCTATCCGGATAGGTAACATTTGCAATGAGTTTTAAAATAGTGCTTTTTCCTGTCCCATTCGGCCCATATAAGCCAATTGCCTCGCCCTTTTTTACCGTTAAATTGAAATCTTTCAACACCCAGAATTCATCCTCTTTCAGGCCTTCCCCGTTTCTTTTTCCTTTAAAAAACTCAACAATAGCTTCCCTCAAACTATTATGAAAGGTGGCTGATTTTGAGTACTTCTTCCAGACATTTCTCAGTTCAATAGCATTTTCAGATGACATCTGCCATCTTCCTTTCAAGTCTCGCAAAAATTCTGCTACATATTACATAAAATAAGGAAACGACAACAAGCTCAAACGCTAATTGCCATAAAACGATACCTCGCCCTTCCAATGTAACACGCCTCATGTTTTCCACTATAAAGGTTAAAGGATTTAGAAATAGTATAAGCTTCCATTTCATTGATACTTTGTCCACGGAATAAAAGACAGGGGTTGCAAAAAACCAGAGTTGAAGCAAAAATCCAGAAAGAAGCTTAACATCTCTATAATAAACATTTAGTGCCGAAAACATCAAACTAAGGGAAACAATGAAAACTATTAATATTAAAAGCAACGGGAAAAACCAGAAAAACCTGGGCGTAAAAGTTATTCTGAATAAAAACATCAAAAGCAGGTATATGGTAAAAGCTATACAAAAATCAACAAAGGCTACGGCCACGCCAGATAGGGGCAAAATTTCTCTCGGGAAATAAATCTTGGTTATCAAGTTTCTGTGATTTACCAGTGAAGAAATAGACGAGTTTATGGAACTGGAGAAAAAGGTCCATGGCAGTATTCCGGCATAAAAGAATAACACATGGGGATAACCGGACACCTTGTATTTAAGAACCACACTGAAAATAAAAGTGAAAAGTATCATCATGCTCAAAGGTTGCAAAACCGCCCACAACACACCAAGAACGCTCTGCCTGTACCTTATTGTAAACTCCCTCCAGATGAATACGATAAACAAATATCTGTAATTATACAGGTTTTTCAAAAGCGGCTCTTTAAACTTCAAAATTTCTACTCCTAACGCTTGAGTTCAGCGGCGGCGTGTAACGCCGTCCGCTGGAATGAAATGATTTGTTAGGATTTCATTCTGCATTTAAATTCTTAAGTATCTTTTTTGCTAAAGGCTCTTTGATCTCATTATGACGAGGTCTCGTTTCAATAACTCCTGTTTTTGGATTGATCCAAAGAGAGTGTGACTTGCCTTCTCGTTTTAAATAGCAACCAGCGATCCGTAATCTCCGTTCTAAATCACGCCGTTTCATCCAATTACTACCTTTTCCTGTATCACATCTTCAGGTAACCCACGAAGAAAATCCTGCCTCCGATCTTCCAAAATCAGTTCAATCGCTTCTCGTAAGTTATCTTTTGCTTCTTCGATTGTTTCACCCTGTCCATTGGCACCGGGCACCTCTGGACAAATAGCCCAATATCCACCTTCCGGAGCGGGCTCAATAATTGCTGTAAACTCAGCTTTCATATTTCCCCCTAATTTACTTTTTAATAGCCTAACAGGCAATTTTCTAACCTGGCTGCAATTATTTTTTACAACAAAGAAGACACTTTTCAAAGCTTAGAGAAAATTAGTTTGTATCTTGTAACTGAGGGGCATGAAATATTACCTACTTACTACGGGTGGGAGGTTTATAGAAGCTAAAAAATCATTTTAATTTCGTCTCTCGACCTATATTTTCTCTAATTGCTGTTATGAATTTCTCTATGTCCGCAAGATTGGAATGTATTATGTCGTAAACCAGCCGATAGTCAATGTCCCAATAGAGGTGTACCAGTCTATTTCTGAATCTACACATAGCGGAGAGGCTCCGAGCTAGTTC
>JALXAE010000311.1 GCA_026992355.1 Syntrophobacterales bacterium
AGATAAGATTATGCCTTACGATTTTTAAATCAATGGTCTTATCGGGCTTAGATTCATCATAGGTTGTGAGTAACATAAGACATGAAGTTCCAAGGAGAAAACTCATTAAAAGAACCAGCATAAAGGAAGGTTTCAAAGTGTAAAAAGCATATCCTACCAGAAGAAAAAGGTTTAGAGCTAAGATTTGCAGATAATCTCGAGACTTCTCCCTTTCGAGCCACTTTACTATGAAAAGTGCGACAATGATTTCTAAAAGTTTTGGCACGGGGTCATAAATGGGGATCGTAAAAAGAAAAATGATAACAAAGGTGAGCCCTGCTGCATTCAGTATCCATCTGGGGATTTTGAGTTGGTAGTTTTTCCAGGAGTTCAAGTAAAAAGTTGAAACAACTACGACAAATGAACCGACGCCTATAACAATATTAAGCCTTGTTATGTTTACAAGCAGGGTTGTGATAAATATGACGGCACAAAAAACATCTAAAATAGTTTTAATTCTGACCATAAAGCGCTAACGCTTCTAATAGACGTCTTTTTTGCAACAATCCTGTTGCCGGCTTTATGAAAAAAGCATCACTTTTAATTCCCACAGAGACTCCTCTACCAAGATATATCAAAACAGCATAAGCATATCGGGACAACTGGCTTTCGGCATCATCAACATCAATTTCCCTCAGATCAAGAATTATCTCCCCCGATTTTTCTGGTTCTAATTCGTTTACTTTAAGGGACAGCGTTTTTGCTGTAGCTTTCCAGTTTATTAATTTCCAGGGATCTCCCGGAATGTAGTTTCTTATGGAGACGAGATTTTCGTAACTTAGAATTCCAGTGCAGCTTTTGACAACATTCTTACTGGATCCAGCGGGGTTTGATGGGTTAAAAATTTCGCTTTTTATTGGCTTAGGGTAAACAATCAAATCGTATTTTTTGGAAATCACTTTGTATCTTTCAAAAAAATTAAAAGGAAATACGGAACCCAAAATGATTTTATCAATATGGTTTTTACCTCTTTTAGGGAACAAAAGAATGATCCTGCAAGAGGATGCAGATTTTGAGGGGAGAAAATCCAGGAGATTGCTTGCACCGGCAACTTTTACATAGACAAAAAAAGAGGGCAGAAACCTTTTTTTATTTGTCAGTTTAACAGCAATCGGTGTGGCAACACCTGCGTATATTTCGGGGGGCATTTCCAGTTCAACCTCAATTCCCGACAAATTTGCCTGGGCAAACCAACCGGACAAAAGCATGTATGCCAGCAAAAATGACGACAGAAGATATATCAGATTGTTTCCGGTATTTACCCCTGCAAGGGAAATAAGAATTGTCACGGCTATATAAAAATATCCCGCTTTCTTTATTTTCAGTACACGGGTACGGGAATTTCTTCTAACAAAGATTTTATTGCCTCCACGTTATCGATTGTTCGGTATTCGTCTTTAAAAATAACTCGATGAGGAATTACATAAGGCGCGATAAATTTTATATTATCCGGGCTAAGATAATTATTGTCGCAAAAAAAAGCATCCACCCGGGCAGTGTGTAACAAAGCGAGGGCACCTCGAGTTGAAAGCCCGGCGACAAACATTTCGCTTTTTCTCGTATATTCAACAATATCTTGCAAATAGTTCATCACTTTTTCAGAGACATAAATTTCCTTTCTTACATATTGTTGAATCGAAAGAATTTCATCCAGGGTTAACTGGGGCTCAAGAGAATAAAGCTCTCTTCTTCTACTTCCACCCGTAAGAATTTCTCGCTCGGCTTCTCTAGACGGATAACCAATGGTAATCCTCATCATGAAACGGTCCATTTGGGATTCAGGGAGCGGAAAAGTACCGAAACTTTCAAGTGGATTCTGGGTTGCAATTACAAAAAAGGGTTTTGGGAGGAGGTAAGTCTTGCCTTCTACTGTTACCTGCTTTTCTCCCATTGCTTCCAGAAGAGCACTTTGAGTTTTAGGGGTTGCTCGGTTTATTTCGTCTACTAGAACTATGTTGTGAAAGATGGGACCAGGTCTAAATTCAAAGGCGTTCCTTTCTCTGTCGAAAACAGAAAGGCCGGTGACATCCGAGGGTAATAAATCATTGGTGCATTGAATTCGACCGAAATCGAGCCCTAATGCTTTTGCTATTCCGATTGCGAGGGTTGTTTTGCCGAGGCCTGGCAGGTCTTCAATAAGTAAATGGCCACCTGCAAAAAAACAGGTAAGGGAAAGCCTGAGAGCAAGTTCTTTTCCGTGCAAGAAATCGGATAAGGCGTCAAGTATTCGCCTTATCCTGTGGTTGGAGATCCTGGCCATTTTATTGCCTATGGTGTTTAGTCTACGAGACAAATTTTCGGACAGTCAGCCTCCGGTTTTTGGTCGATATGGCCTATTATGTATCCCTTGATATTCATGCCATGACAGTGCTGAAGAACAGATTCTGTGAGGTCTTTGTCAATTATAACAACGAAACCAATTCCGTTGTTGAAAACCTTGAACATTTCATGTTCAGAAATATTTCCAACTTCCTGTAAAAATTTGAAAACAGGCGGCACCTCCCAGGATGTTTTCCTTATGACTGCTCGACAGGAAGCAGGTAAAATACGAGGGACGTTGTCTATAATTCCACCTCCGGTAATATGGGCCATTCCCTTAACGGGCACGTGTTTTACTATTCTATTTATAAGGGGAGAGTATATAATTGTTGGTTTCAGGAGTTCTTCTGCGACAGTGCAATCTAACTCATCAATATAATCGTCTATCTTCAATCTGAGCTTTTCAAAGATAATCTTTCTGACGAGGCTGTAGCCATTTGAATGAAGTCCATTGGAGGCAAAACCTATTATTACATCGCCAACATGAACCGTAGAACCGTCTATGATTTCAGAATTTTCCACTACACCAACGGCGAAGCCGGCTAAATCAAATTCATCGGGGCTATAAAAATCTGGCATCTCAGCTGTTTCACCCCCGACCAAGGAACATTCTGCTATTTCGCACCCTTTGCCTATTCCTCCAACTATTGACTCTAGAACATCAAGGTCGATTTGTCCCATAGCTATATAATCAAGAAAAAATAGGGGTTTTGCGCCGCAAACAGCAATATCATTCACACACATTGCCACAAGATCTATGCCAACGGTGTCGTATTTTTTTGCCATCATGGCAACTTTAAGTTTAGTGCCAACGCCATCTGTGGAGCTGACTAAAACAGGTTCTTTGTAGTTATTTACATCAAGGGCAAAGAGTGCGCCAAAGCCGCCAATTCCTGAAATAACACCTTTTCTGGCTGTCTTATTTAGAATAGGTTTTAAACGTTTTACCAAAATATTTGCTTTTTCTAAATCAACGCCGGCTTTTTTATATAAGTCCTCACATTTGTTTAGAGATTTCTTATCCATATTTTTCCTTAACTTTTTGTGAGATTATAGATCTTCCGTTCCTATTTACGCCCCATTTCATTCTACATTTTACCGAATCCTATCACAATGGTAACAATTTTTTCTATATCAGATGTTTCTTGATTTATGTTCCTATTACATTATATTTCCACCAGAAAATAAGCAGAAAAGCTAAGTTGGAAAGGAACTCTGACATGGAAAACAAAAAAGGAAATTATGTTTTTGCGTATACTCTGTCAAACAGATTTGAAGCTGATATAATCGCTGATGCTCTGGAGCAAGAAAATATTCCCTTCTGGATAAAATCTTTTGAGGACACGGCCTATGATGGATTATTCGTTTTTCAAAAAGGGTGGGGACAACTTATGGTCCCCAGTGAATATTACCATAGAACTCTGCAAATAGTTTATTCGCTGCTCAAGGATTCTCCGAAAAAAGGCTCCTACGAAGACCCTGAAGAAATAGACCCTGAGTTGTGGGAAAGGCTGCTTAAAAGGGATACCGAGGAAGTCTGTAAGAACTGTGGAGTCACCTATGATTTTGTAAACAAGGCCTATATCGTCCCTTTTTTATCGGGCTATATTAAAGTAAAACCTGCCATCAGGCTAATAGATTTCCTGGGTTCTCTGCCTTACAATCGTATGGACTTTGAAACCGCGTTGATTACTCTTGCCTACCTTAATGAAGGAAAACCAGTAGATCCATCGGGCAAGTGGGTGGGCGAAAAAGATCTACCGGGCGGATTCGTTTTTTTCCAGGGGCCTCATCAACTTCCAACACGCCCACTTGCGGAAATGTTCCAGCTTGATCCCGAGGGTTTTCCTAAGGCTGCTGAAGTGCTTCAAGCACGAGAAGCCAGTGAAGGAGATTATTCTTATGTGTTTAATGTATTCCCCAGGATACCCGTCCTTCTAATATTCTGGAAGGGTAGTGACGAATTTGAGCCCCAAGTTCTATTCCGATTTGATGAAACTATAACCTTACACTTACCCGTGTTAGATCAAATCTTTGCTTTAACCTATGTGCTTTACAGACAGATAAAAAGTGCTGTTAGCGAGCCATAAAAACATTATCTTTCGCCATCTTTATGGTTTCGTAAAAATCATCCAAAATTGCATCAAATCTTCTTAACTCCTTGACAATAGACGAACGTGGAGTTTAATAATGGCACTGTTTGTGAAATTTTTTTCGGAGTTTTTTGCTGGTGTTGTGAAAAATTATCGTAAAAAACCTCTATTAGGGGCGATTTGTCATGGCACAAGGACAAACTAAAGGTTCAGGCAATCTAATCGTATTATGTGCATTCCTTGTAGGTTTTATTGGAGCGCTTATTGTAGGCTGGATAGTTTTTCCAAAAGTTTTGTATTCAAAAAAATTTCAGCCTATCGATTTTTCTCATGAATCACATCAGGATTCTGATTGCGAGTCCTGTCACTACTTTAGAGATGACGGTACTTTTTCGGGTGTGCCGAATATAGACAACTGCATTGAATGTCACGAAGAAATGCAGGGGGACACGGAAGCAGAACGGGTTTTGGTGGAGGAATATATTCAAAAAGACAAGCCCATTCCCTGGTTAATTTATGCATGGCAACCAGACAATGTGTATTTTTCTCATGCGCCACACCAAAAGCTGGATTGTGTACGGTGTCATAGAGATGTGAGTAAAGAAAAGAGTACTCCTCCTGTTTATATCAACAGGATTACTGGATACAGCAAGAATACAATGAAAATGGTTGAGTGTGAGAAGTGCCATGCAGAACAAGGTGCCAGCAATGCCTGTCAGGTATGTCACAAGTAAAATCGGTTAGCACAAGAGAGGGCAAATTATGAAGGTAGGTAGGCGAGCTTTCATCGGTTTTGTTGCAGGTGCGGTAGGTGGAACACTGTTGTCGCCCCTCCCGTGGAAATTGACGGATGATATAGCCATATGGACCCAAAATTGGTCATGGAGGCCTTCTCCAAAAAGAGGACATCGTGCTGGAAAACAAACCCTTTGTAATCTTTGCGGTGGAGCTTGTGGAATTGAAGTTGATTTTATTAATGAAAAACGGGCTATCTATGTTAGGGGAAGTTCCGTAAATCCTTTAAACAAAGGTGGGTTGTGCTCCCTGGGAGCCTCTGCGGTACAATTTCTTTATGCCCCTTACCGTATTTCTCAGCCTTTAAAGCAAACCAAAAAACGCGGTGATATCTCAGGGTTCAAGCCCATAAGCTGGCAGGAAGCCTTGAGTGAAATATCGAAAAGGCTCAGCCAACTAAAGCAGGAAGGTAACGGCAAATCTGTAGCCTGCATAAGTGGTCAGAGAAATTCCAGCATATTCGCCCTTTGGGAGCACTTTTTCAAAGCCTATGGTTCTAAAAATATTTTTGCCCTTCCTGAAGAGACTGATGGATGGAAACTCGCCTCTATGTCAACCTTCGGAGTTCCAGAACCCTGTAGTTTTGATCTGTCGAGGGTTGATTGCGTATTAAACTTTGGGGCTGAGTGGGCTGACAACTGGAGGAATTCAGCTCCGATGGCAAGAATCCTGGCCAGCTTAATGAAAGAAAAACCTGGCAAGCCTGTGGTAGAGGTTGTTCATATATCATCAAGGCTTTCAATGAGTGCAACTAAGGCTAAAGAGTGGATACCCGTAAAGCCGGGAACGGAAGCGGCTCTTGCCCTCGGAATAGCCAGCATCATGGTAAAGGAAAACAAGGTTAGCCCTGATGTTGTATCTTTCAAAGGCTTCAAAAAATGGGAAGACGCTTCGGGGAAAACGCGAACGGGGTTTAAGGAACTTCTGTTGAAGGAATACTCTCCAGATAAAGTTTCAAAAATTACCGGTGTAGAACAAAGAAAAATTCTTGAATTGGCAAGGTTATTTGCAAATACTCCCAGAGCTGTAGCTATTTGGGGAAGCGGTGGAAAAGATTGTCCGAACAATTTTTACAGCGATTTAGCCTTTGTTGCTCTTAATCTGATTAAAGGCAATTTTTCCGATAATGGACCTTGTTTCTTGCAATCCGATCCTCCTTTAACGCCTTTGCCAGAAGTAAAGGAAGGCTGGAGTGATGACCTTAGGAGGTTGGATGAGGAGGCCGGCTGGTTCTTCCCCTTTGGTTTATACAGTAATGCCATTTATCCGTTTCTGGATGCCCTTTCATCTGGCAAGGGATATCCTATAAAAGTTTTATTCATTCAGGAAGCTAATCCCCTGTATGTCTTGTCTGAAACCCAGTTGGTTAGGGATGCCCTCGAAAAGGTGGAAACTATAATTGTTATGTCCAGCTTTATGGACGAATCGGCGATCTTTGCCGATATAATTTTGCCGTCCACCACTATGCTCGAGCGATGGGATGATGTTTGTAATATTTCGAAGGTACCAAATCCTATATATGCGATTTCCGCTCCCGTTATGGAACCAATTTTTGACGTAAAACATCCAGGAGATATACTCATTCAAATTGCTAAAAAAGTAGATGAACAGGTCAAAGGTGTGTTCCCGTGGAAGAACTATGTGGACTTTTTGAAATACAGAGCCAAGGGTATAGTTGAATCGAAAAGAGGTGCTATTGCTGATGAAAATGTGGAGTTGTGTTCCCAGGCGCCGGCAAAACCAAATTATTCTAATTTGAAGGAGTTTCTCAAGAAGCTATCGAAGGGATACGTCTGGTATGATTCTCCGGAGCCAACAAGTAGTCGCATAAAAACAATGTCTGGCAAACCGGAGTTTGCGATATCAGCCTTTGAAAGAAGTCCTAAAAAACCGGAAAAAGATGAATTTTTCTTACCAGCTTACATCGAAATTAAACCGGCTGGAAGTGAGAAAGAATATCCTCTCATGTTGTCAGCCTATTCGTGCAGTTATTTAGCTTCGTCCTATGTTCCAAATTCTTATTTGATGATGAAGGACCTATGGGATTTTCAGCTTAAAGGTAACAAAGGGTTTGTTGAGATAAATCCTGTGACAGCCAGGAAGCTTGGCTTGAAAGAAAGTTCTTCTGTTGTACTAAAAACTATGAAGGCTCAGGCAAAGGTGTTAGTACATATTACCCCATCGGTTCCTGAAGGCATAATTTATGTTCCCAAGGGCCTGGGGCATAAAGCCTATGACGAATACATAAAAGATAAGGGCATTAACATTGGAGACTTAATAGAAGTACAGGTGGACCCTGTTACCGGTTTGGGAATTGAAGGACCTGTAAGAGCTCAACTGATACGGTCTTGATTTCAAAGTATTTGAGAGGACAACACAAATGAGCGAGAAACACAGCAGTAATACTCATGAGGAACATGGCAAGAGTAAAGTGCGTTATGGTATGGTCATAGATCTGGACAAATGTACAGGATGTATGGCCTGCGCTGTTGCTTGTCATCAAGAAAACAATGTATCTTTCCGCCCTGATGAGACCGATAAAACTCGTAACATTGCTTGGATGCGTATGTATTTTCTAGAAAATGGAAAGGAATATCCAGAATATCGGTTTTCGTATCTTCCCAGACCCTGTTTTCATTGTGACTCACCTCATCATACTCCTTGCACCTTCGTTTGTCCTGTTAATGCTACCCAGAGAGATGAACGAACCGGCATCGTGAACATGATATATCCCAGATGTATCGGCTGCAGGTATTGCATGGTTGCATGTCCCTATCATGCTCGTTCCTTTAACTGGTGGGATCCCACATGGCCAAAACCTCTGGAAGAAATGTTAAATCCTGAAGTGAGTACTCGCATGAGGGGAGTTATTGAAAAATGCACTTTCTGTCATCACAGGTTAAACAAGGCCAGGGATAAGGCTCGCCTAGAAGGGAAGGATCCCGATGGGGTAGAGTACACACCTGCATGTGTAGAAGCATGTCCCACCGGGGCAATTGTTTTTGGTAATCTTCGGGATCCTGAAAGTGAGGTTTCAAAACTTGCTAAAAGCCCTAGAGCGTTTCAAATTTCGGCTAAGTTAAAAACCTATCCGAAGGTTTATTATTTGAGCAAGGAACCGTGGATTCGAAAGTTATCAGACAAGGGTCTGTAAGTAACTTGAACAAACATTTTTGTGAGGGAAAACGATGGATAAGGCTTTAATTCCGGACGGGGTAAAACGATGTCCATTTCCCGTTTTTTTGCTCTGGCTCTTATTTTTAACTGGCCTGATTGCCTGGGGAGTATGGGCAGGGCTTAACGTTCTTTTAAAGGGTTTAAATCTCACCGGTTTAAATAATTACTTTGGATTTGGCCTTTATATTACAGTTGACCTAGGCATCATCGCTTTGGGAGCAGGAGCCTTTTTTTCAGGATTTTTATTTTACGGTATTTCTAGATTCTTCCCGGCTCTCAAGGAAATTAAGAAAATAATCAATCTCGCAGTAGTTGTTGGCTTTGTATGTTATACGGGAGCTTTACTAGTACTGGTTTTAGAAATAGGGCAGCCATTGAGAGGGTGGTTCGGCTACTGGCATCCAAACGTTCATTCTATGTTGACAGAAGTAATATTTTGCATCACTTGCTATGCTATTGTTTTAACGATTGAATATGTTCCGATAATTCTGGAAAATAAAAAGTTTGATGCAATTAAGCCCTTGCATGTTTTTGGTCATTCTTTACATGAAATTATGGCTCTTTTTGCCCTTACGGGGACGTTTCTCAGCTTTTTCCATCAAGGCTCCCTGGGTGGTGTTGCTGGTGTACTTTTTGCCCGACCATTCTGTTACAGGACAGGCTTTTTTATATGGCCGTGGACATTTTTCCTTTTCGTTATATCAGCGATAGCTTCGGGGCCAGCATTCACGGCGCTTATATGCCGCACCATGGAAAAATTCAGCCGAAAGCAACTTGTTGACAGAAGTGTTTATGATCTAATTGCGAAGATAGAAGGCACAATTTTGGCGATTTATATTGTCTTAAAAATAGCGGACACTCTCTACTGGGCTTTGGTAACCGCACCAAATATGGGATTTAAGCTCACAGATTTCTACAAAGAACCCTATGGAATGTGGTTGCTTTTTCTAGAAATCGTTGTATGCGGTATTATTCCTGCCGCGGTGCTTTTATCTCCAAAAGGCAGAGCAAGCAATACCCTGCTTTTCTCAGCCTTTTTCCTTGATTGTGCTGGGATAGTAATAAACAGATTTGTTATGACTGTTCAGGCTCTGGCGGTTCCGGTTATGCCCTTTGACAAATGGGAAGTTTATGTGCCAACCATTTATGAATGGGCTCCCAGCATAGCGATGCTCGCTTATGGTGCCCTTATTATATCGCTTTCTTACAGGTACCTTCCTCTGTTTCCCAGGGAGAGAGAATTAAATCCCGCAAACTAGAATCGAGTAGGGTGAGATCGGGTAATTAATCCGATCTCATCCCTCTCACAGAACCGCACGTACGGGCCTCGTATACGGCTCCTGTTTATTCTTATCCCCGTCGGATCGGGGGAAGCCGGCCAAACT
>JALXAE010000312.1 GCA_026992355.1 Syntrophobacterales bacterium
AAGATCAAAAATACAAACAAAACCTAAAAATGCACCACACAAAGACATCATTAATAGTAATAAAAAAAATAGAACACACAATATTGTTTCAGTAATTTAATAACATTATGGAAATAGAATACTCCAAAATAGAATCGACACCAGCTGAGCCGGAAGCCAGTTCCATGATAGAAACATTCCGGGCTATCGGTTACTCAATTGAAACAGCTGTTGCTGATATTATTGACAATTCTATCTCTGCTGGATCAAAAAACATCTGGATTGATTACATTTGGAAAGGACCTGATACTATTATAGGGATTTTGGATGACGGCTGCGGGATGACAAATGAAGAACTTATACAGGCAATGAGACCTGGAAGTATAAGCCCTTTAGCAGAACGTGAGGAACATGATCTGGGAAGATTCGGTCTTGGATTAAAAACTGCTTCATTTTCACAGTGTAGAAAGTTTTGTGTGTTTTCAAAAAAACATAAATCTGAAAGTTACTGGACTTGGGATTTGGATTACGTAAATAAGGTGAAATCATGGAAACTAATAAAGTATATGCCCGATGGACTTGATTTTACCGAACGCATGGGACAATTAAAATCTGGAACCCTTGTGCTGTGGTGGGATATTGACAGACTGACTAAAGGTACCCAAGCCGATAAAGAATCCTCAAAGGGCGATTTCTTTGCCACAATTGAGAAAGTCAAAAAACATCTCTCAATGGTTTTTCACCGATATATTGAGGAAGGTCTAAACATTTGGATAAGAGACAGAAAGATTGAACCTTGGGATCCGTTCATGATAGGTTATAGAGGCCTGCAGGCAAGACCGGAAGCCATACTGGAGGAAGGCAAAGTTCGAATTAAAGGTTTTGTACTGCCTCACCGCTCAAAGTTATCTGCTGAAGAATACAATTACGGTAAAGGCCCGAGGGATAGCTGGACTGCTCACCAAGGTTTTTACCTATATCGGAATAAAAGATTAATTGTTTCTGGTGATTGGCTTGGTCTTTTCAAGCGGGAAGTTCACTATGATCTGTGCAGAATCAGAGTGGACCTGCCAAACAATCTTGATGAGGAATGGCAAATTGATATTAAGAAATCTATTGCAAGGCCACCGGTTAAAATAAGGGATGCATTGATTGCTATTGCAAAGGAAGTTCGAGCCCACGCCATAGAAGTTTACAGATATAAAGGAAAAGTTATAAAGCGTAAGCTGGCAAAAGAAGAATTTTTTCCAATATGGGAGGAAAAAGTAAGACATGGCAAGCGTTTCTATAAAATAAACAGGAATCATCCCCTCCTGAAGGAATTCATAAAAAATGCAAATGGACTGTCTGAACATTTTGAGAAAGTTCTTCAGTTCATAGAAGAAACTGTTCCTGTGCCACTCATTACACTTCAGGAGAATGAAAATGAAAAACCACATGGTAAGCCTTTTGAAGGGAAGAATCATGAGATTGTAGTGGAGGTAATGAAATCAGTGTATGAAAATCTCATTAAAGAAGGTTTGCAGCCAGATCAAGCGAAGGAAAGAATTGCAAATATAGAACCTTTCAACTTTTATTTGGAATATTTGGAGTACCTTGAAAAATGATCGAGCAAGCAATCAGAATAGTAAGGGTAATGTTGGGAGACACAACAACTGTTACGAGGGAACAAATAGAAAAATCAGTTGGCCAGGTTCTTCAAATGCCTGATTATTCCGGACTTGAAGAAGAACAGCTCATAAGAGAAATTGAAAGTATTTACAATGTCAGGGTTGACGACTACAAGATTATCGAAAGAGAGGAACGGAGAATTCCCTGGCTGAATGCCAAAAAAGCAATTATTTCATGGGATTTTTGGAAACGGTATCGAACATACTTGCAGGACAAAAAAAATTTTGCACCTGATACGATGAATAAACTGGATCGGCTAACTGACAGAATTCTTGATAGCTTGTTTGATCCTACCGCTAACATCGAAATTGACAAGAAAGGACTGGTAGTAGGACAGGTTCAGTCCGGGAAAACGTCAAACTACATAGGATTGATCTGCAAAGCTGCTGATGCGGGTTTTAAATTGATAGTTGTGCTTGCCGGTATACATAATAACCTGCGAAGTCAAACCCAACTACGCCTTGACGAAGGATTCCTTGGATTTGACACTCAACACACAAGAGCTTTTAACCAAAACAATATTTGGATTGGAGTAGGAAAAATAAACCGAAATGTTATTGCTCACTCCCTTACTTCAAGCCTGAATAATGGGGACTTTACTCAGGGGGCAGCTAACGCCCTCGGTTTGAATTTTAATACCAATGAGCCAATAATTGCGGTAGTGAAGAAAAATCCCCATGTATTACGAAGGCTACATCGGTGGCTTTCAGCGCAGGCTGTACAGGAAGAGAACGGAAAAAGAAAAATTAGAAACAAATCATTACTTTTGATTGATGATGAAGCAGATAATGCTTCTATCAATATTTCGAATGATCCTGAACGAAGAAGTTCAATTAACAATTGGATTACTCAGATCATAGGACTATTTGGCAAAAGCGGATATGTTGGATATACTGCAACACCATTTGCAAACATTTTTATACCACTTGAAGAAGATAGCCTGTTTCCAAGAGACTTTATTATAAACCTCCCTTCTCCATCAAATTATATTGGTCCTGAAAGGGTATTTGGTTTCAGATTGGTTGACGAAGACGAGGAATCAGACACAGTTTTTCCAATTGTAAATCGAATAGATGATTACTCAGATTTCGTTCCCGACAGACATAGAATAGAAGATCAATTGCCATCTACCATACCGGTATCACTGAAAACAGCTATACGCTGCTTCATTATTACTTGTGCAATCAGACGGTTGAGAGGGCAAACGAATGTTCACAATTCAATGCTTATCCATGTATCCCGATTTCAGCGATGGCAGGATCACATTGTGGAACTTGTTCAAAATCAATTTGATTATTACAGAATGGGAATTAATCAAAATGATGCTGATGTTCTCGAAAAATTCAGAAAAACATTTGAAGAAGATACAGAGGGATACAGGTCATACGTTACTGTTTCAAAGCAAATACTGAATTCACCATTAAGAGATATTGATCCAAATATTCAGATACATTCTTGGGAAGAAGTGTTGCCACATTTAAATGAAGCTGCTTCCAGAATTGAAGTAAGAGCAATACATGGCGGCTCAAGGGATGCACTTGACTATTATAACCACACAAATGGTCTTTCCGTGATAGCTGTTGGTGGCAATAAACTATCAAGAGGATTGACACTGGAAGGACTTTCAGTAAGCTATTATCTGCGTTCTTCACGAATGTATGATACGCTGATGCAGATGGGTCGATGGTTTGGCTATCGATCAGGTTATGTTGATTTGTGTCGTTTATTTACAAGCAGAGAACTTAATGAATGGTTTTGTCATATTACTCATGCTTCTGAGGAACTTAGAGAAGAATTTGATTATATGTCAGATGTAGCAGGTTCAACGCCTGAGCAATATGCCTTGAGAGTGAGAACGCATCCAGGAGTTCTGCAGATCTCGGCTACCAATAAGTTGAGAACAGCAGTAACTATTCGGCTGACATGGTCAGGGCGGTTAGTTGAATGCTACGAATTCAAAAAAGATGCTGATATAATAAGGGACAACCTTCAGGCAGTAGGAAATTTCATTGCCTCATTATCAGGGAATTTTGAGTTACGCAATGATAATTATTTGTGGCGGAATATCACTGCAAATCAAATTATCAACTTTTTACATAATATAAGAACACCTGAAAATTTGAAGGCCTATGACCCACAAAATCTGATAAGATTTATCAATATGCAATTACAAAACGGTGAGCTTACCCGATGGAGCGTTGCATTAATGTCCAAAAGGGGAGCTTCTTGTACAACCGAATTCGTGATAAATAACGAACAGGTTCAAATAGGTTGTTTCTTACGAAGGGAGGATGAAAACAACTCAGACGAAAACATTTACTATCTGAAGAAGTCCCATATAATTAGCCCAAAAGATGAGTTCATTGATCTTTCAAATGAAGAATATGAAAGAGCAATGCAGCTAACAAGAGAGTTGCGGGCCAAACAAAACAAAGAAGGTGAACCGACATACCCGAATGGCGAAATAGTCAGAAATGAAATAAGAAATCCGCAAAATCCTTTATTACTCATTTACCTTCTGGACCCTGTTGGAGCTAAATTGTCAAGCCACAGTGATCCCTTTATGGGTTATGCAATCAGTTTTCCGGGAAGCAGACACAATGCTTATGTAAGTTATGCTGTAAATGAGCAACTTCTTGACAGATTCGATATTGATAGTAATGTGGATGAATTTGATGATGAAGAAGATTGAAAAAATATGGCAAGAACTGGAAAATGAACATTTATTGAAAAGTCGGTTATTATACAGGCGCTATTCTGGTGCAATAAAACCTGATGTTTATGTAGCCGTTAAATATCCTGAAAAATTGCGCTGTATTGCCGCGCATCTGAATTCCACAATTGAATTACCACTAAAGAGCTGGGCGAAGCTCAGGGATATAAAAATTGAAATTCTTCCTGATGACAAGCAACCCGATAAACAATTTCTTCTGATACTTTTGCTGGAAAATGAACACCGTGATATTTTTTCCATTCTTTGCGCAGACCTGATTACTCAGGTAGCCGGGATTACCAATGAGGCTGAATTAATTAAATTATTGATTCTTCGTCTTGAGAAATGGGGTTTGCTGTTTGAAAAGATAGGGAAACAAGGCCTCTCAGAGGAAGCGCAGAGAGCATTATATGGCGAAATCTTCTTCCTGAGAAAGTTCCTGCTAAATATTTCGAATCCTTATTTTTGTATCAATTCTTGGAAAGGCCCAGAAAGATCTGTCCAGGACTTCCAATTTTCAGACTGGGCTGTTGAAATAAAGACTACATGCGGAAAAAAACAGCAAAAAATGTACATATCCAATGAACGACAGCTTGATATTTCAATTATACCAAAAATTTTTCTTGTTCATTATTCGCTTGAAGTTAGACAAAATCATGGAGAAACTTTGAATGATCTTGTAGATAATTTGCTCGATATGCTATCGCAGAGTTCTGCGGCCTATAATCTTTTTCGGCTTAAATTACTGGAAGCTGGTTATTTTGACAGCCAACGGTATTTGTATGAAGAAGTCGGCTATCATATAAGACAGGAAAATATCTACAAAATTACAGAAGATTTCCCCAAAATTACAGAGTCACAGATTCCCAAGGGGGTTGGTGATGTTCGTTATTCTATTGTAATATCTGCCGACAAAAACTGGGTCTTGGATGAATATACCCTGTTCCAAAGTCTTAGAAAGGAGGTCGAATAATTGCTCGAAAATAAGGAGTTATTAAGGTTTTATACTGATCTACAGGAAGATATAAAGTCCGCTCTGTTGGCGGAAGAAGATGGTACAAATCCAGAGCAAATTTTTACCGAAATTGCGCTAAATATGCTTGCGGATGCAGGAGAAACTGAAAATCTTCGGGTTTGCTACGATGAAAAAATCAGCAAAAGAGGAATTGAACATAAAATAAATGCATACTCCCTTTACGAAAATTATGAAACCCTTGATCTTTTTATAACAATGTATAACTCAGATTCTGCAATTAAATCTATTTCAAAACCGGATGTTGATAAATCACTGGCACGTTTATCAAAATTTTTCCAAAATTCTATAAATAAATCATATGTAAATGAAATTGAAGAAAGTTCTGAAATTTTTGACCTTGCGAATACATTGGGTAATGTACCTGAGATAAAGGAAAATCTTGTAAGAGTCAATGCTGTTTTTCTTACTAACGGAGAATATAAGGGAGATGTGAAAAAAACTGAAAAAATTGCCGGTTACCGCTTCTATTACCGTGTAGTTGATATAAATTATCTGTTTAATTTATCAGAAAAATCAAGAATTCCCATAGAAATAGACTTTTTGAAAATGGGTATTCCCTTGCCCTGTATAAGCAGTAATGTGGAATTAGAAGGATATCAAACATACCTTGCAATTATTCCCGGATCTGTTCTTGCTTATATATATGAACTATACGGTTTAAGATTACTCGAACAGAATGTTCGTTCATTCCTCCAGTTTTCAGGTAAAATAAATCGTGGAATCAGAAATACAATTTTAAAAGAACCACATATGTTTCTTGCATTCAATAATGGAATTGCAACTACTGCTGAAGAAGTAAGGCTAATTGATCTTCCTGGCGGAAATGGTAAGGCAATATCTTTTGTAAAAGATTTACAGATTGTTAATGGTGGACAGACTACCGCTGCGATATATCATTCATGGAAAAAGTATAAAGCTGATATTACAAATATTTATGTCCAGATGAAGCTGACTATAATAAAGAACTCTGATCACTTTTCTGAAACTGTTGCGCGTATTGCCGAATATGCAAACACACAAAATAAAATATCCATATCTGATCTGAGTTCGAACAAAGAAAGTCTTGTGAAGCTTGAGCACTTGTCAAGGACTGTCTGGGCTCCCCCCAAGGTGGGTGAATCACATCAAACACGTTGGTTTTTTGAGCGAGCCAGAGGTCAATACAGGAACGAAAGAATTAGGCAGGGTTTTACACCGGCTAGACGAAAAGCTTTTGATTTGAAGAATCCAAGAAATCAAATGTTCACTAAAGAATTGCTGGCAAAATATGTCAACAGTTTAGGAGAAGTTTATAAAAACAAAAAGCTAGTTATAGGTCCTCATATTGTAGTTCGTGGTAGTCAGAAAAACTATTCCCAATTTATGTTGTATAACTTCCCGGAAAATCCAGATGCAATCTATTTTCAGGATGTTGTTGCTAAGGCAATAATTTTTAAAACAGCAGAAAAGGTATATGGAATAAAGCCAAATTCAATAGGTGATATGCGGTATATTACAGTTCCCTATTCAATAGCGTGGTTAGGAAACAAAACAGATTTTAAGCTTAATCTATATTACATTTGGAAATCCCAAGAATTATCAAATGAATTTAAAAATCTGTTACATAATTTAATGGTTCAGGTGGATGAATTTATTCGAAAAAATGCACCTAGGTCTTTATATGGTGAGTGGGCTAAAAAAGAAGAATGCTGGACTGCTGTTAAAAATCAACCATTTAATATCAAGCTTGAAAGTATAAAAAAATATCTTAAAACTAATAGTGATGATTCAGATAGAACTCCCGATGGACAGGAAACAGATACGCGTATAATACAGGAAAAATTGCGAGAGATTAAGGCACTTGGTGCTGATAACTGGAAAACTATATACTTATGGTGTAAACAAAACGAATCAATCTCATTATTTTTAACAGATATTGCTCACAATATAGGTCGCAAGTTGAGAGACTCAATTACTCTTTCTTCAAAAGAAATATTGGCTGGTTCAATGCTTCTTGAACAAATAGCACAGAAAAGTAGTATATTGCAGAAGATTTATAAAGAAAATAGCTCTGAGTCTGAGGATATATAACCTTTGGCTAAACTTGACCGCAGGGGTTGTGCGGTTTTTCAAGTTTTGCAGCCTGCTAAAAGCTCTTTGGTTATTCAAAGTATTTCCCCTGCAATCCTGCAGCAAGTTAGTCATGACGTTAGATAGACCTAGCTTAAAAAAAGCCCAACCATGAATGCTTTTGACTGCAACATGCTCATCTGATAAAGCCTCTTTCCCCTGAAAAATATGAGTTTTTTAACGCTTCATTTGCGTGACAAAAACGCATTCCTTTTCCTAATTCCTTTTTTATTTTATTCTCGTTCCAAAAGGTGAAAGATCAAATACCTTTTTCTTGCCCCGGCTAATGTTCGTCTCAATCAATTCGATTATTACTTAAAAGGAAAAATAAGAGAGAATGGGTATGCCGATTACCAATAAACATCGTTTTCGGGACGAGTGGTTGGCAAAAGCTTTGATTTATTATCAGATTGTTGACGAAGCGTTATATGAAGAGTTAACGCAACGTTTTGTAAACGAAGAATATTTTTACGACGTTCTGGTTAAAAATAATTATCTCCTGCCTGAAGACATTGTAGAATTTGTGGAAAACGCTTTAAAAATTTCGGCCATTGATCTCGATCAAACGGAATTTGACAGGGAAGTATTCAAATTGATACCGGAAGAACTCTGCCGCAAGTACCTGTTTATTCCGTTTCACTTGGGCGAAAAAGAAATTTATATTGCCAGTTTTGATCCCACTAACCTGGATTGCGAGCGGGAAATCGAGACCCTGACCGGCCGTTATGTTAAAACCTTTTTTGCCTTTCGCGAAAAGATTGAGGAAAAAATCAACACTTATTATTCGCCGGAAAAGGTGATCGATTCTTTGGTCAATGCCGGAAAATATCACTCCAGAATCAAAATTCCGGGAGAGAGAATCGATTCCAATCCCTCGCCGGTCGTCAAATTGGTGAATCAAATTCTGGAAGAAGCCATAAACCAGGGCGCCAGCGATATTCACATCGAGCCCAAAGAATCGGTGGTCGATGTCCGAATCCGCGTGGATGGCGTTCTGCGCAACATCATGGAGGTGCCAAAGAGCGTTCATCCCAGCATGATCAGCCGAATAAAAATCATTTCCGATCTGAATATCGCAGAGACCCGCAAACCGCAGGACGGAAAGGCCAAAATTTATTTGGATAAAGTGGATATTGATCTGCGCGTGTCGATTCTTCCCACCAGCTTTGGCGAAAAAGCGGTCATCCGCGTATTGGATAAACGACGGGCGGCCATCTCGCTGGAAAATTTAGGTATTCGCGGGCAGAATAAGCAGGCGCTGGAAAAATGTTTTTCATTCAAGCAGGGTATGATCCTGGTTACCGGCCCGACCGGCTCCGGTAAGAGCACTACTCTGTACGCGGCCATTAACCGCATCAAATCCACCGCCAATAACATCCTGACCATTGAAGACCCCATCGAGTACGTCATGGAAGGCGTAAATCAGGTGCAGGTAAACGAAAAAGCCGGTGTTACTTTTGCCAGCGCTTTGCGTTCCTTTTTGCGTCAGGACCCTGACGTGATTTTAGTCGGCGAAATCCGGGACCAGGAAACGGCGGAAATCGCCATACAGGCGGCACAAACCGGCCATTTGGTACTCAGTACCCTGCACACCAACGATACCTTTGGCACGATTACCCGACTGCTCGATATGGGAATCGATAAATTCAAAATAACCGAATCGGTACAGGCTATTATCGCCCAACGTCTGGTGCGAAAACTTTGTCCCAAATGTAAAGTCAGAGTGGATGAAGAGAAATTGGATGCCAAACTTCTCTATCACATTCACCAGTTTAACGATCAACCGCAAATTTATGAGGCCAAAGGTTGCCCGGAATGTAATTATTCCGGTTACAAGGGCAGAACAGGCGTTTACGAAATTTTAATATTAAACCGGGAATTAAAGGATAAAATCAACGCTAATGTGCCGTCAATGGAATTACGACGCATCGCGAAAAAAAGCGGCTTCCGCAATTTGTTCGAAGACGCCCTGGCGCTGATCGCCGACGGTGTAACCGATTATCGGGAGGTATTGCGTACCATTAATCCCGGTAATATAAGCGATCGAACCACGAAGGCGGCCGAATCGGCCCCAATTTCCGAAACATCGGTTACGAAGCCGGATTTGCCGCAAGATAACGGTGGTAAATCCCATATCCCCGATCAGCCGGTGAGAAAACGGGATGATGAGATCCGCGTGTTGGTAGTGGAGGACTACAAAATCTCACGATTGATGCTGCGAAAGATGATTGAAAAAAAGACGCCATGGAAAGT
>JALXAE010000313.1:5000-21279 GCA_026992355.1 Syntrophobacterales bacterium
CGGGGCGTGCTCCCGACAATGCATCAGCAGCCTGAACCAAAACAGCTAATACTGTCTCAGGCGGAACATCATCATGGTGAGCTGCAATAGCGTGAATTACCGATGAGGATTCTCCATATTTTTTGGCCAATTCGGCACCTATGGTCGCATGAGGCCCATCAACTTCATGATCAACGGCTTTACCTATATCATGTAACAACCCGGCGCGTTTTGCTTCCTTTTGATCAAGGCCAAGTTCAGCAGCCATTATACCGCAAATAAAGGCTACTTCCAGTGAATGCTGAAGCACGTTTTGAGCAAAGCTTGTTCTGTATTTTAGTTTTCCCAAAAGTCTTATTAATTCAGGATGGAGTCCATAGACTCCAACATCAAAGGTTGCCTGCTCACCAGCCTCCTTAATGGCCTGCTCTACTTCTTCTGTCACCTTACCCACCACTTCTTCTATACGAGCCGGGTGAATACGCCCATCGGATATTAATCTCTCCAAGGATATCCTCGCCACCTCTCTCCTAACAGGATTAAACGCCGATAGAATCACGGCTTCAGGAGTATCATCAATAATAAGGTCAACCCCCGTAATAGCTTCCAATGTCCGTATATTTCTTCCCTCACGCCCTATTATCCTTCCTTTCATTTCCTCATTCGGAAGAGTTACCACCGACACTGTTTTCTCAGCAACATAATCACCAGCATAGCGCTGAATCGCTAGGGCAATAATGTCTCTCGCTTTTTTATTAGCAATTTCCCTTGCTTCGGTTTCAATCTTTTTAACAAGTAACGCCGCATCTTTTTTAGCTTCCTCCTCAATAGAATCTATTAACATCTGTTTGGCTTCCTGAGCAGACATCCCAGCAATGCGTTCTAAAAGTTTTCTTTGCTCAACTAACAACTCAGACAATTCCTGGTTTTTCTTGTCCAGTTCTCTCTCTAAAGATTCAATCTCTCTTTCCCGAGAAACAATTTCTCTTTCTCTTGAATCCAGAATTTCACTTTTCTTTTCAAGATTCTCTTCTTTCTGGACCAACCTCTTCTCTAGGTTCTGTAATTCTCGCCTGGTATCTTTGGTCTCACGCTCGAAATCAGCCTTCATCTGGAGCAGCGTATCTTTGGCCTGCAGTATGGCCTCTTTCTTGATCGTTTCGGCTTCTTTTTTGGCCTTTGACACAATTTCATCCGCCTGGGCTTTCAGGTCTGTAAACTTTTGTTTTTGTAAAAGTCTGTAGACATAGACACCGACCGCCGCTCCAGCAAAGAGACTGATAATAAATAAGAAAGTCGTTAAGCCAGTCATGATCACCTACCTTCCCTTGAAATACTTGAAACTACGTGACAAATACCTGCCACGTCTTTTATTAAAATTACCCAATATCTTAAACTTAGCGAAAAAATCTTCCTTTAACTTGAATCTAGACTCAGAAGATTGGTGAAAAGGGAGACGACAAATAAGGCAGGCCCCGGGGTGCCGTGTTGGCAGTCGGTCTTGAACCGAATCTACTAAGTGGGTGCCACATTATCCCTTTAGGCAATTCGGATGCCGAATTGCACACCAGGATAAGAGGCGGCTCCCAATGTCATTGGTGTTGGCTCAGGGACCTTTCTACCAATCACCAACACCCCAGGTAACTTGTGTGCTTACAACAGCCAATAACCTATATCATAAAGCCCAGTAAAAGGGCCAACTCCCTTTTTACACCAATTGTCTGAGCCCAATAATTCATTAGAATTCTATTCACCATAAAACCAATTAGTCAAGGATAATATGATTATTCGACGGTCACGCTTTTTGCGAGATTCCGAGGTTGATCTACATCTGTTCCTCGTTCTACTGCAACGTAATAGGCCAAAAGCTGTAACGGAATAGCAAAAACTATGGGTGATAAAAATTCGTGAACTGATGGTAACCAAATAACCTTTTTTGCAAGAGACTCACTGAAACCCGAGTCTTTTATAGCTTCATCGGCAAGGACAAAAACATTACCTCCTCTAGCAACAACCTCTTCAATGTTGCTCCTCATTTTTTCAGCTAAAATACCCCGTTGAACCAAACATATTACGGGCATACTTTCGTCTATTAGGGCAATGGGACCATGTTTCATTTCTCCTGCTGCGTATCCTTCAGCGTGTATATAAGAAATTTCCTTTAATTTTAGAGCACCTTCAAGGGCTATGGGATACAAAATATTTCTGCCTAAATATAAACAACTTTTCGCCACCGAGATTTCGTGAACCCAATTTCGCAAGCTATCCGACCGGCGCAAGACCTCTTCACAAACACTAGGTAGTTGTAATAAGCTCTCGGCAAGATAAGAATACACATCCTCCTTGTCATCTTTTAATATACCATAGGAAAAAAGGCCCAAAAGAATCAAAGCCGCAAGTTGAGTAACAAACGCTTTGGTAGATGCAACGCCAATTTCAGGTCCAGCATGAGTATAAACCACAGCATCGCTAAGTCTTGTCAAACTGCTGCCGACAACGTTTACTATCGAACAAGTATGGGCACCAAAGGACTTTGCGAAGGATAAAGCACTTTTAGTGTCGGCAGTTTCACCAGATTGACTTATGGCAATCACTAAACTTTTATCGTCAATTACGGGTACCCGATATCTAAACTCAGAAGCCAAATCAACCTCAACAGGAATATTCAAAAAGCTCTCAAACACGTACTTCCCAACCATGGCAGCATGAAATGAGGTTCCGCAGGCGATGAAAAAAATCTTAGTGATAGCCGAAATAACATCAGACAGATAAGCAGCGTTCGGCAAAAATACTTTGTAATTTTCCATACTTAAATATGGCTTGATCGTATCTGAAAGAGCCCTAGGTTGTTCGTAAATTTCCTTTTGCATAAAATGCCTAAAACCACCCTTTTCAGCAGCAACTGGATTCATGTCAACAACTTCAAACCGCCGTTGAACCGCATTCCCGTTCAAATCAAAGACCTGCACACCATCAGGTGTGAGTTCAATGAAGTCACCATCTTCAAGGTACATAATCTTACGTGTAAAGGGTAAAAGGGCTGGTACATCAGATGCCACATACACACCATCGTCTGAAATTCCGGCAACGAGTGGGCTTTCATGCTTACACCCATATAATTTCCTGCTGTCTGATTTTGCAAGGAAAACTGCAGCATATGAACCCTTCACATCTTTTAGGGCCTTCATAATAGCCTGTCGCTCATCTAATAATTCATTTTTGGAATAATATTCTGCTAACTTGACTAACACTTCAGTATCTGTCTCCGATTCAAAGGAATAGCCCTGATTAATTAACCATTCCTTCAATTCGGCATAATTTTCTACTATTCCGTTATGGACTACAGTAAAAGGGCCGCTGGTGTGAGGGTGAGCATTCTCCTCCGTTGGCGGACCATGAGTTGCCCATCTAGTATGTCCTATTCCGATATTCCCGCTCAAATTCATACCGATTAGCTTTTCGGAAAGTGTTTTAATTTTGCCAACTGAGCGTATTCGCACTACATCTCCAGTCTCATTATCAATGATCGCAATCCCAGCACTATCATATCCACGATATTCAAGCCTCTTTAAACCTTCAATCAAAACATCAACAGCATTACGAGACCCTATGTATCCTATAATTCCACACATAGCTTGCCTCTTGTTACAAACAATTTCCTATAAACCAGCGTTCGTCTCACTTTTTAGTTCAAAACCATGAACCAAAAAAAACCCTTCCCTTGCAAAAAAACAACAAGGGAAGGGCTCTCGTCAACAACTATTTCTTTTCTAAAGGCTTACTACGCCCCTCTACCCTTTTCTGCAACCTTAAGTCTAGCAATGGCGCGTTGCAGAGCAGCTTGTGCCCTAGCAAACTCCAGCCTATCCTTTGCCTCTTTAAGGCGTCTTTCAGCTCTTTCTTTAGCAGCACGTGCCCTAATCACATCAATATCGGTTGCCTCTTCTGCAGCCGTTGCAAGTATCGTCACCCTATCAGGCAACACTTCAGCATAACCACCCATTACAGCCACATATCTTTCCCGTCCATCAACCTTAAACCGCAACTCCCCTACCTTTATCTTGGTCAAAAAGGGAATATGATTGGGCAATACTCCAAATTCCCCCATTTCACCGGGGGCTACAACAATATCTACCATATCACTAACAACTTTTCTCTCAGGCGTAACTATCTCAAGCAAAATCTTTTCAGCCATTTTTTCTCCGCCGCCTATTCGTCCATCTTATTATGCAGCCATTTGACGCGCCTTTTCAACAGCCTCTTCTATTGTTCCAACCATATAAAACGCCTGCTCAGGCAGGTCATCATACTTGCCTTCACAAATTTCCTTAAATCCTTTTACGGTATCCTCAATCTTAACGTATTTCCCAGGAGTACCTGTAAACTGCTCAGCCACATGGAAAGGCTGTGACAAGAACCTCTGAATCTTTCTCGCTCGGGCAACTATTATCTTATCTTCTTCAGACAACTCATCCATACCAAGAATCGCGATAATATCCTGAAGATCTTTATATTTCTGTAGAATCTGCTGAACTGTTCGTGCTGTATTATAGTGTTCTTCACCTAATACGTTTGGATCCAAAATACGTGAAGTGGAATCCAGCGGGTCAACTGCAGGATAAATTCCAAGCTCAGCAATCTGGCGGGACAAAACAACTGTACCATCAAGGTGAGCAAATGTGGTAGCAGGAGCAGGGTCAGTCAAATCGTCAGCAGGCACATATACACATTGTACAGATGTAATAGAACCCTTAGTTGTCGATGTAATTCGCTCTTGCAATTCACCCAAATCTGTACCCAGTGTAGGCTGATAACCAACCGCAGAAGGCATACGACCAAGCAATGCAGAAACCTCAGCACCAGCTTGAGTAAACCTAAAAATATTATCAATAAACAACAGCACGTCCTGTCCTTCCACATCTCTGAAGTATTCTGCAAGCGTCAAAGCAGACAAGGCTACTCTAGCACGAGCACCTGGCGGTTCTGTCATCTGACCATAAACAAGGCCCGCACGAGGAAGAACTCCGGATTCTTTCATTTCAAGATAGAGGTCATTTCCTTCACGAGTACGCTCCCCGACACCGGCAAATACGGAGATACCACCGTGCTGCATAGCAATATTATGAATCATCTCCATCATGATAACTGTCTTTCCGACACCAGCACCACCGAACATGCCCATCTTACCGCCACGAGGAAAAGGAACCAAAAGGTCAATAACCTTAACACCGGTTTCGAGAACGTTAACACTAACATCCTGATCAGTAAAGCTGGGGGCGGGTCTATGGATGGGCCAATAATCCTCACCAGTAACTGGACCCTGACCATCAACAGGACGGCCAACAACGTTTAAAACCCTGCCAAGAACGGTTTTACCCACAGGCATCCTAATTGGATAGCCAGTATCCTTGGCAGGCATACCACGCACTAAGCCGTCAGTAAGATCCATTGCAATGGTGCGCACAACATTATTGCCAAGGTGTTGTGCAACTTCCAAAACTAAATTATCCTCTTCATCGCTAATTGCAGGATTAGTTACCAGCAACGCATTAAACAGGGCCGGCAACTTCCCCTCTTCAAATTCCACGTCTACGACATTACCAATAACCTGGACTATTTTACCTACGTTCATATGCAACATGCCTCCTTGTATGGGCCTATAAACCCTCTATTTCCTTAACGCTTCTGCACCACCAACAATATCCATTAATTCTTTCGTAATCGAAGCCTGACGAGCTTTGTTGTAAACCAAGGTTAAATCCCTTACCATCTCATTACAATTGTTGGTGGCGTTATCCATTGCAGTCATTCGAGCTGCATGCTCACTGACCGCCGTCTGATAGAAACTCTCCAAAATCTGAACATACACATAATTCGGCAGGATATCATTCAAAAGAACCTCATGAGAGGGTTCAAACAAATACTCCAACTGCTGGCTTTCCTCGCTCTCTCGCTCCGGTACCACAGGAAGCAACTTGATAAGAGTGGGAACCTGCCTCAACATGCTGACAAATTGCGAGTAAATAAGATACACTTCGTCTGCCTCGCCAGTTTGAAACAATTCTATAAGTTCTCTCCCGAGAGAATAAGCATCATCGTAATTGGGCTTATTAAGCAAACCTGTTAAGCTTTTTCTAATTTTAAATTTTCGCTTCCTGAAGTACTCATGCCCCTTCCTACCTGCAGTAACCAGGGTTACTTCGTATCCTTCAGATTCTTTTTCCAACAAAAATTTTTCCGCCAAGGTTATTAAATTATGATTAAAGCTACCGCACAATCCTCTATCAGCCGTCAAGAGAACAAGTTCAACTTTTCGAACATCATCTCTGGGTGTAAGCAAATCGAAAGTACCATCCTGCTCAACGCCACTTGCCAACCTGAATATCACTTCGCGGAACTTGTCAGCATAAGGATGAAACTTCTCCATGTTAGCCTGAGCACCCCTGAGTTTCGCCGCCGCAACCATGTTCATAGCACGAGTAATCTGAGCTGTCTTCTTGACGGCATCTATTTTCCGTTTGATATCTCTTAAAGTAGCCATAGGATCTCTCTCTTATTCAAATATTCATCACTCAATCTTCTCTTCCTACGCCTGAAAGACTTCGGCAAACTCCTCAAGGGCTTTTTTCATCTTTGCATCAAGCTCATCGGAGATTTCTTTCTTCTCTTTTATTTCATTATATATTTCCGGATATTTATTTTCTATAAATGCTAACATCTGCTGTTCGTATTCACTGATTTTTTCCACAGGGATCGGATCCAGAAATCCTCGTGTACCAGCATAAAGGGACATTACCTGTTTCTCAACTGGCATAGGTTGATACTGAGGCTGTTTCAAAAGCTCCACGAGCCTCATTCCTCGATTAATCTGAGCAAGAGTGGCCTTGTCTAGATCACTTCCGAACTTAGCAAAAGCTTCGAGTTCACGATACTGCGCTAGCTCTAATCTCAACATACCAGCAACCTGCTTCATGGCTTTAATCTGAGCAGCACCACCAACGCGACTTACAGACAAACCTACATTAATAGCTGGCCTTACACCAGCATAGAAAAGACCAGCTTCCAGATAGATCTGTCCATCCGTAATAGAAATAACATTAGTAGGAATGTAGGCCGAAACGTCACCAGCCTGAGTCTCAACTATCGGCAATGCCGTAAGCGATCCCCCACCCAACTCATCATTCAACTTCGCTGCACGTTCGAGCAATCTGGAGTGACAATAAAAAATATCCCCCGGATAAGCTTCTCGCGCAGGCGGACGACGCAGCAAAAGAGACATCTGACGGTAAGCCTGAGCCTGTTTGGATAGGTCATCGTAAATAATCAGCGCGTGACGTCCCGTATCCCTGTAATACTCACCCATAGCACAGCCAGCATAGGGAGCAATATACTGCAAAGGAGCAGGCTCACTAGCACAGGCAGCAACAACAATGGTATACTCCATGGCACCATGTCGCCTAAGTGTCTCAACAACCTGCGCAACAGTAGACTTCTTCTGTCCAACGGCAACATAAATACAAACAATCCCACTGTCCTTCTGATTAAGAATCGCATCCACCGCAATAGCAGTTTTACCAGTCTGACGGTCACCAATAATCAATTCGCGCTGACCTCTCCCAATTGGTGTCATCGCGTCAATAGCTTTAAGACCTGTATACATTGGTTCATTAACAGGCTGTCTTGCGATAACACCAGGGGCCAAAACCTCTATACGCCTAAATTCTTTGGCTTCAATGGGCCCTTTGCCATCCAGGGGATTGCCGACGGGATCAATAACCCTTCCTATAACGGCTTCCCCGACAGGAACCTGAGCAATTCGACCTGTTCTCTTGACAATATCGCCCTCTTTAATGTGGACGTCCTCTCCCAAAATCGCGACACCCACGTTATCTTCTTCAAGGTTGAGGGCTAATCCATAAATTGAACCATGCTCGGTCGGGAACTCAAGCAACTCCATGGCCATACAGTTCTCTACGCCGTAGACTCGTGCAATACCGTCACCGACAGAGAGAACCTGGCCAGTCTCGCTGAGCTCAACCGCCTTCTCATAATCCTTAATTTGTTCTTTGATGATTTGGCTTATTTCTTCTGCTCTGATCTGCATTAACCCAGCTCACCCCTTTTCAATGTTTCTTTAATATTTTTTAACTGTGTCCTAACACTCCCATCCAAAACCAAATCGCCAATCCGAGCCACAACTCCCCCGATAAGATCGGGGTCCTTGTGAAACTCGATGACGACTTTTTTACCGACAATTTTACTAAGAGACTCCGCTAACAGCTCAATAGTGTCTTCATCCAAATCAATTGCAGCGCTAACCTGGGCTCGAGCAACATTCTCATACTCATCCATCAGCTTACCGTAATAGTCTCTAATCTCCCTTAAAAATGTAACTCGCTGCTTTTCCACTAAAATTTCCAAAAACCTCCGTACAACAGGAGACATACCCACTTTCTCAGCAACAACATTCAATGTTTTTTTCTTAACATCTTCAGGATAGATTGGCGTCGCTAAAATCTTCTCAAAATCGGGCACCTGCTCAAAGAGCGTTACCAAATCAACCAATTCTTGGCCATATTCCTCAAGGCGCCCTTCTTCCAAGGCTATTTCAAAAATTGCTTTTGCATAACGTTTGGCTATGACTAAATTCTTCACTTCGCCTCCACCACCTTTACCATAAATTCTTCAACCAACTTTTCCTGATCTTCAGCCTCTATCTTTTCCCTCAAAATATCTTCAGCAGCCTTAACTGTTAGTTCGGCTACTTCCTCCCTAAGGGCATCCTTGGCAGCTTTTATTTCCTGCTGGATAGCAAGTTGAGCCTGTTGTTTAATGTAGTTAGCCTGTCTCTCAGCAGCCTCCAGTATCTTTGCCCTTTCACGCTCTCCCTGCTCCACATATTCCTGAACAATCTTTTCTACCTCTTTATCTAAAATAGCCAACTTCGCCTTATATTCGGCACATTTTCTTTCTGCTTCTTCCTTCTTGCGCTCCATTTCCTCTAAAAGCCTTTTGATATTTTCTCTACGACCACTAAAATAATTTGCAATAGGGTTCTTTAACAGCTTGTAAAGAACCACAACAAGTATACCAAAATTGATGGTTCTTAAAAGCAGATCGCCCCAGTTCGTGCCATGCTCGGCAGCTCCTTCAGCCGCCAAAGCTATGAGAGGCGAACTTACAACAAATAAGCCAATCACGACCAATTTTTTTGACATAGCCTTAATAACTTCCATACAATACACCCCTACTCTTTGAATAAATTATACCTGCCTCCCTAAAATCTTCTGCACAACTTCCAAGGAAAAAGCCTCTATCTGACTTCTAAGCTCCACAAGTGCTCTTTCCTTCTCTCTTCGTATTTCCTCTCTAATCCTCGCTACCTGTTCTGCAGCTTCCTGATAGGCCTGCTGTAAAATCTCCTTTTCACGCGCCCTAGCTTGTTCCTTGTACTCCTCAACCTTTTGACGACCAACAATCCTGGCATTCTTCAAACTCTGCTCAAACTCCTGCAACGCTTGCTGAGCCTCTCTGTTGGCCTGCTCTATTTCGTTTTTCTGAGTTAGAACCAATTCATCTCTCTTTGCTATCATCCGCCTAACGGGTCGATACAAAACAATGTTCATGATGAACAAAAAAACCAAAAAATTTACCATTTGGATCAAAAGAGTCACATCAATGTTAATCATATAATCACCCTTCCTCTTTTGTGATTGATACAAAAATCACAAACCCTAAAATTCCTTACGCTTATGAAGCCACGTAAATCAACAATCAATAAGCCCGGAATGCAGTCTATGATGCGGTAGCACAATATCAAAGGGATTTCAAGTAAAAAGTAAAAAAAATCACAACATCAGACTGCCTTAGAAGCACTCGTGATAACCTATTGACATCACAGCCTATTCCCATAGCGCAATTACGTTAATAACTACGAAATGCATATCTTCTCATTGTAACGTTTTCTATCAAACCTATTGCCATCGAAGCCCCAATGAAGGATGATCCGCCATAACTAATAAAAGGAAGAGGAACTCCAACCACAGGCAATAATCCTAGAACCATTCCAATATTAATTAATATTTCCCATAAAAATATGGACGTAAAACCAAGACACAACAAAGCTCCAAATCTATCCTTGGCCGTTAAAACTGTGTTAAAACCTCTGTAGATAAATAAACCAAATATTGAAATTAATCCAACAGAACCCACAAAACCCCACTCTTCAGCCCAAACTGAAAAAGCAAAATCTGTATGTTTTTCTGGCAAAAACTTCAGCTTGTTTTGGGTTCCTTTCAGATAACCTCTACCCCACACCATTCCTGACCCAATAGCTATTCGCGACTGTAAAATATGGTATCCACTTCTCTGGGGATCTCTATCAGGATTCAAAGCAGCTAAAATACGCTGTTTTTGGTAATCTTTAAGACCTCTCTCCCATACTGGAACAGCCGCAATAGAAAATAGCAACAAAGCTATTATTACCCATCTTTTTCTGATCCCAATTGCAAACAACATGGTGCCAGAAATCAAGCAAATGAGCACAGCTGTACCAAGATCAGGCTCCATCGCTATAAGCAAAAAAGGAGGAATATTCAGCGCTATAAAAGGTAAAATTCGACCAAAGGAAGGAAACAATTTTACATTGTCTGACGAACCCCAGGCAGATACGGCGATAACCATTATTATCTTTTCTAATTCTGAAGGCTGAAATCTGACTATACCTAGACCCAGCCACCTCGAAGCACCATGACTAACCTGCCCTATTAGAAGAACCATAAGCAGAAGAACCAAACCACAAAAGTACAAAAAAGGTGCCAGGGTCTGAAGATGATGATAATCAAATAAAAGCATAATAACAAAAAGAATAAAGCCTATTCCTATCCAAATAAGTTGTTTCACAAAGTGGGGATGCAAATTGCTTGCGAACAGTTCATTGTGAGTCGCACTATAGAGATTTACTATCCCGATACAGGTTAGTAAAAGAAAGCAAAAGAACAACACCCAATCAAAATGAACAATCAGACGTCTATCTATCATTACGGTTGCTCCGGGATCCTTTTTTGAAATAATATTCAGCAATTTTCTTAACAATAGGGGCAGCAGCCGAAGAACCATGTCCCCCATGTTCTATAATGACCGCTATCACGATTTCCGGATCGCTTGCAGGAGCATACCCCACAAACCAAGCATGATCCCTTAAATGCTCAGGAAGCCTTTTTCGCTTTTTTATGCCTTCGCGCAACCTAACCACCTGAGCCGTGCCCGTTTTTCCAGCGATGGGAATATCTTCATCCCAGATCTTATGAGCGGTACCATGTTTATCTCTGACTACATCTTCCAAGGCTGCCTTTATAATCTGTAATGTTTTTCTTTTCACAGGCAACTTGTGCCTTTCTACATCAATCTCTGTGCCCTTAGTACCTTCAATCTTCTCAATTATATTGGGTTTCACATACCACCCATTGTTTGCAATAGCGCCGTAGGCTACAACCATTTGCAAAGGAGTAACTAGAACATATCCCTGACCTATTGCCACAGAAAGTGTTTCGCCCTTATGCCAAGGCTGACCCAGATAATTCAATTTCCATTCTTTTGATGGAATTAGTCCTCTCCGTTCCCCCGGCAATTCAATGCCAGTTTTTTTACCAAACCCGAATAACCTCGCATATTGGGCGATTTTATCGACACCAAGTCTCAATCCCAACTGATAGAAGTAAACATCGCAGGACTCAACAATAGCTCTATGCAATGCAATGTGACCATGTCCTTCTCGCTTCCAGCATCTGTAAGAGCGACGACCAAGTTTGAAAAACCCCGGGCAAAACAATTTCTTGTCAGGATGTATTACTTCTTCTTCTAGAGCTGCAACAGCAACAAAAGGTTTAAAAGTAGAACCAGGGGGATATGCAGATTGTAAAACCCGATTCAAAAGGGGATGTCCAGGGTCACTGTTAAGGTTTCTCCATTCTTCTTCTGTCAATCCCTTGACAAAAATATTTGGGTCAAACCCAGGAGAACTGACCATAGCCCTTATTGCTCCCGTACGAACATCCATAACAACTGAAGCACCAGAAACATTTTCCATCAGCGTTTCAATAAAGGCCTGAAGATCTATGTCAATCGTTAACCATACAGCATGCCCGGGAACCGGATATTTTTCATCCAGTATTTTTAAACGACGTCCCAAAGCATCAACCTCAACAATTCTTGACCCATTATGTCCTCTAAGGTATGGCTCCAGAATTTTTTCCAGCCCACTTTTTCCGACCCAGTCCCCGGTTTCGTAACCTTTAGGCCTTAAGTCCATGAGTTCCTTATCCGTTATTTCTCCCAGATATCCCAACAAATGGGATGCACTTTTCCCGTAACAGTAAAATCTTACAGGTTCAATGCCAATGAACACGCCTTGCATTTTGAATTTGTTCGCTTCTATTTTGGCAATGCAATCTCTACTTACATCCGAAAATATCTTGATTGGCTTGAACCTTGGTCTATTTTTGCTTTTTTTTATGATCCTTGCTGTATCGTCTACTGACAGGTGACAGAGATTTGCAATGGCTTTAACAGCTCTTTCGAGTTCGACCTCCTCCGGAACAGCAAACACATTATAGGCCGGCCTATTTTCAACCAACAATCTTCCATTATGGTCGTAAATTAATCCTCGAGGGGCAGGAATATCTTCAATTCTGGTCCTGTTATGCTCCGATTGCTCTCTGAAGAACTCTCCATTGATTATCTGAAGATAGTAAAGTCTCAGTATGTAAACAATCAGCACTAAGACAAAAAACAATATAAGGGCATAAATGTTGCGATTTACCAAAAAGGAATTTCGTGTATCAATTTTCCGCATGATTTAATGAAACTCCATTTCCACAAGCCCAGTAAGAAACCAATTTATAATTACAACTCCTATTATGGATGTAATTAGAGACTTAAGAAAAACGAGTTTAATAAGATAGCTAAAATGAATAGTATGATAAGAACCTAGAAAGTAAAGAATAATAACCAGACCTTGCACAAGTGAACTCAAAAATAACAAAATCGCTTGATAAAGATAGGAGAACATCTCAGCGCGATCAGAGGTAAGGCGAATCATAGACGAAGTAAAAACATAAGTTGCTATGTAAAAGCCCCATAGCCTACCTGATAGAATATCCAGAAAAAAGCCTAAAATAATAGAAAAAAGCAGATGTCCGAGCGGTTGAAAGAGGTAAGCCGTACAAATAACAATAAGCAGAAAAAAATCAATTCTTAAAAAAATAGGAATTCCAAGGAAAGATAATAGCCATTCAAGAAAAAAACTAATTATTAAACTTAACCACAAACCTATTTTTATTTTTTAAAACCTCCGTTTATATCCGTTTTCATGCTGTGTTTCACACGCAACTTGAATTTAATTACCAAAACTTCTTCAAGATCCTTCAAATTGAGTAAAGGTTCAACATCGATTTTCTGGAATAATTTTATGGGATCTCTATAAGTTGCTTTTACTACTCCAACCCTTAACCCTCTGGGAAACACACCATCTTTCCCCGACGTAATGACCAAATCTCCAGGCCGGACATCCATGTCATTCTTCACATATTTAATCTTACATGTGTTAAGATCTCTTCCCACTAATATACCTCTCACCCTGCTACGCTGCACAATCACATCTACGGCACTCGCTGGATCTGTAATTAACATCACTCTGGAGTAGTGTGGACCAACCTGCAAAACTCTACCAACAACAGCATTATAGCTAACAACGGGCATATCTTCAGTAACGCCGTCTTTATAGCCTTTATTTAAAAGCACAGTCTGAAACCATCCAGATAGATCATGTAGAATGACCATTGCTGCAACACTATCGTAACTAAGGCGAGTTTTAAACTCCAGAAGCCTTCTCAACCTCTGGTTTTCAAGATAAGCTTCTTTGTAACGTACTAGCTCCTGTTCTAGCTCGGATATTTGTTTTTTGAGAAACTGGTTTTCTTCCTGAACGCTTGTAAGGAACACATAGTGGTCCAGAGTACCTTTTAAATTCTCTACCATATAAGACCACGCCGATAATACTGGAGAAACAAGAGTCAAAACAACTCGTTGAATAGGATCTAAATCATGTTTTTTGTAATTTAGGGAAAATATGTACAAGGCAAAAACTATCAGGAAGAAAATAAAAATTGCACCCTTTATACGGCGCAGTTTATCCCACATTTATAATAAACACCTTAGACAAGAACATCCCGCAATATATCAATTTCTTCCAGAGCCTTTCCTGAACCGATTACAACTGTCGATAGCGGATCTTCTGTCACACTTACTGGCAAGCCTGTTTCCTTTTTTATAACCATATCCAGATTTTTCAATAACGCACCTCCACCCGTGAGAACAATCCCTCTATCCACTATATCAGCCGCCAATTCCGGTGGAGTCTGCTCCAAGGCCATTTTTACTGTCTCCACTATGGTATCTATCTGCTCTTGAATAGCCTCTCTTACTTCACTGGATGTAATTTGAATTGTTTTAGGAATACCATCAACCAAATCCCTCCCTTTTACTTCCATACTCTTCTCTTGTTCACTTTCACTTTCATCCGGATAGGCATTTCCTAGTGCTATTTTGACCTGCTCAGCTGTTCTCTCGCCTATTAACAGGTTATATTTCCGCTTTATGTACTGCAGAATTGAAGCATCCATTTTATCCCCACCAACCCTAACAGATCGACTATACACAATGCCAGCAAGAGATATAACGGCCACTTCGGTCGTTCCACCCCCAATGTCGACTACCATGTTACACACAGGTTCCGTAATAGGCAGCCCAGCCCCTATAGCAGCAGCCATTGGTTCCTCAATAAGATACACCTCACGAGCCCCGGCAGATTCGGCTGATTCCCTAACTGCTCTTCTTTCGACTTGAGTTACACCTGAAGGAACACATACAATTACCCTAGGCCTGACAAGATTTCGTCTATTATGAACTTTTCTAATGAAATATCGAAGCATCGCCTCAGTAATCTCAAAATCAGCAATGACACCATCTTTCATGGGTCTGATGGCAACTATATTGCCCGGTGTTTTTCCCAACATCATCTTGGCTTCAGTTCCAACCGCCACTACTCTATTACCGCTTTGTGCTTCCTTACGAACGGCAACAACTGAGGGCTCGTGCAATACAATGCCTTTACCCCTAACATAAACAAGAGTATTTGCGGTGCCCAAACCTATAGCCAAATCATTAGAAAACCAACCTAAAACTCTATTAAGAACCATTTCATCACTCCCAGTTACACCATATTTTTCGAACTATTCTCACATCTGAAAACAAACCAACAAAAAAGAGACACTTTTACACTCATTTATTCTTTTGGAAAAGAGCTAGTTTTACTAAACACTTTCTAACAACCTCCCCTATTAGACTCAGCAAGATACATATGGAGTTTACCTGACTTTACAAAATTATTCCATTCCGTTAGATTTCCATCTCCAAAAAAATTATTAGGATTGAGCAAAAGTGTTTTTCAAAAATGAATAAATTCAAACTGTATTCTCCCTGGCAACCAACAGGCGATCAACCACAGGCAATTAACAAACTGGTAAAAAACCTTCGTGATGGAATTAAGTTTCAGACGCTCCTAGGAGTCACAGGCTCCGGTAAAACCTTCACAATGGCTCATGTAATTGCTCAAATTCAAAAACCTACTCTCATCATTGCCCCAAACAAAACCTTAGCCGCTCAGCTTTACGGTGAATTCAAAGGTTTTTTCCCTGAAAATGCCGTAGAATACTTTGTATCATACTACGATTACTACCAACCTGAGGCCTATGTTCCTCAAACCGATACATACATTGCAAAGGATGCATCTATAAATGAAACCATTGACAAAATGAGACATAGTGCCACGCGTGCACTTCTTGAACGAAGAGATGTTATAGTGGTCAGCAGCGTGTCGTGCATTTACGGTCTTGGATCCCCCGATGAATACCGAGAAATGCTACTATGGATAAAGGAAGGACAGGAAATCACACTAGAAAAAATCATAACAAAACTTGTCGAAATTCAATACCATAGAAACGACATAGACTTCAGAAGAGGCACCTTCAGGGTTAGGGGAGACGTGGTAGATATATTTCCTGCCCACCAAGAAGATACGGCTATCAGGATAGAACTTTTCGGTGACTGGATTGAAAGTTTACGGGAATTTGATCCCTTAACCGGAAAAACCATTAGGCGTTTAACCGATATCGCAATTTATCCAGCTAATCATTACGTAACGCGTAGAGATAAATTGGAAAGGGCAGTTGAAGCTATAATG
>JALXAE010000313.1:21289-32515 GCA_026992355.1 Syntrophobacterales bacterium
GTATTTTAGAGTTCGAAACAAGCTCGTGGAAGCTCAAAGAATTGAGGAGAGAACTCGCCTCGACGTGGAAATGCTCCTGGAACTTGGATATTGTAACGGAATAGAAAATTACGCCAGACACCTGTCAGGTCGTAAACCTGGAGAACCACCTCCAACTCTTATAGACTATTTCCCCGACGATTGGCTTCTTTTTATTGATGAAAGCCACATAGCAATACCTCAGCTAAACGGCATGTACCGAGGAGACAGATCCAGAAAGCAAACCCTAGTAGATTACGGATTTAGGCTGCCTTCTGCTCTCGATAATAGGCCCCTTTCCTTTGAGGAATTTGAAGAGAGAATAAATCAGGTCATATTTGTATCGGCCACACCCGGACCATATGAACTGGAAAAGTCTAAAACTTACGTTGTGGAGCAGCTCATAAGACCTACCGGCCTTGTTGACCCTGCAATAGAAGTGCGTCCTGCAAAAAACCAAATTGATGACCTGATTGGTGAAATAAGGAAAAGAACACAAAAAGGAGAGCGCGTTCTTGTAACAACCCTAACAAAACGAATGGCGGAAGACCTAACAAATTATCTTGAAGAGCTCAACATCAGGGTTAGATACATGCATTCTGATATCGACACCCTTGAACGGATTGAACTTGTAAGGGATCTGAGACTTGGCCACTACGATGTGCTAGTCGGTATTAACCTATTAAGAGAAGGTCTGGACATACCCGAGGTTTCGTTGGTTGCCGTACTTGATGCAGACAGTGAAGGTTTTCTACGGTCAGAACGAGCACTGATTCAGATGGCAGGAAGAGCTGCTCGCAACGTCGAAGGAACAGTCATACTCTACGCAGATGAAATAACCCAATCCATGGAACGAGCCATACGCGAAACGGAGAGGCGACGAACCAAGCAATTGGAATATAACAAAAAACACAGCATAACTCCTAAAAGCGTGGAAAAGGATGTAGAAGATATACTTGCTCCATATAGAATTCAAGAATCCGAAAAAAAATTGGAAACGCAACTCGATATATCGGATATTGCACCTACTTATTTTACCAATACAGAGCACCTATCACCAAAAAATATAGAAAAGACTATTTCCGAATTAGAACAACAGATGAGAGAAGCTGCTGATAAGCTTGAGTTTGAAAAAGCAGCGGTTTTAAGAGACAGGATAAAAAAACTCAAAGAACTGAGGCTGATGAGCACGTGAAAGATAAAACCTTCAATCTTTACTGGCATAAACTTATTCCTTTTTTAGCCCAGACACTCGGAAATTTATGGTTTCACGTGCATAAAAGAAGACGAAACATAGCCATAGATAATATCACTCTTGCTTTAGAATTGCCTTCCCTAGAAGCTCAAAAAATCGCCAGAAAAAATTTTATTCATTTAGCTCGCGTGTTTTTAGAGTTTCTAATATTTCCACGTCTCAGTTTTGAAAACGTGAAATCAATCATTTCATATAACGGAGGAGCAAATTTCTTACGGGCAAAAGAAAAATATGGAGGGTTCTTTGTCTTGACCGGTCACTTTGGCAATTGGGAACTCATGGCATACGCAACACCTTTAGTCACCAGCTACACCTTCGATATAGTTGTAAGACCGCTAGATAACAAATTTATAAACAACTATGTTCAAAAAATTCGTACAAAAACAGGTAATATCATTATTGAAAAAAAGAACTCCGTTTGGAAGATAAACGAATCTCTCAGAAAAGGTCGAGTAATAGGGATGCTGCTGGATCAAAAAGCAAGCCATAAAGAAGGGATCTACGTATCATTTTTCGGAAGAAATGTTCTAACGCACAAAGCACTGGCTCTCTTGTCTTTAAAAACATCATATCCAGTAATTCCCGTATACAATCATCGAACCCAAAAAGGAGATTATAAAGTTTTCGTTTTAAATCCCATTGCTCCTACAAAACATCGTTCCTTGAGAAAAAGTATTTACGAAACCACTGCTCAATACAACAAGGTGCTTGAGGAAATTATAAGAAAAGATCCCGTTCAGTGGTATTGGATTCACAGAAGATTCCGACACAGTAAACCTTTAACCGCATAATAAAAGGTTAGATCATGTCCTAGAATAAATAAACTTGTACTTTCTGACCAGGTTCATAACCTTCGGAATGTTCTGGAATGAGAATAAATCCTTCAGAAGATGCTAGGGTTTTTATCATGCCAGATTTGCCAAATATTGGTTCAACAAAATTCTTGTCTCTCTCGGGAAACCTTACCGGAACATAATCTTCCCTCCCATGGACAGAAGCTACAGGAGCTGTCAGAATTCCCTCGGTCGTCCCAAGTCGAAAAGGAAATAGCGCGTCAACACCTTGAATATGCTGAAGGAAGGGGCAAACAAGTGCAATCATTACCATAGTTACTGAACCTGGTTGTCCGGGTAACCCCCATATATACTTACCATTACTAACCCCAAAAATTGTAGGTTTGCCTGGACGCATGCCAACACCATGAACCAGTATTTCAGAATCAGGAAGTGATTCTATAACTCTGAGCGTATAATCCCTGCTCCCAACGGAGCTTCCTCCCGAAATTAAAACGACATCATGATTTTCTAGAACTTTCTTCACAAATATAGACAGTTTACCAAGATCATCAGGAACAAGCACTCTATCTCCAACGCTGCTTCCTGCTAGTGCAGTCAAGCCACCAACAACATAGGTGTTAATATCCCTAACAACAGCTGGGGGTAATGGTGAAGGAATCTCCGGGGGCACTATTTCATTACCAGTGGATATAATAGCGACCCTGGGAATCTTATAGGCCTTCAGTTTTGTAATTCCTACAGCCGTTAAAACCCCTAAATCCTGTGATTTTAACTGCCTTCCAGCTTTGAACAATAACTCGCCTTCGGAAATATCATCTCCAACCATTAAAACATTTTCGCCGGGTGCAATCGGTTTGTATACTTCAATTTCCTTTTCACCAATAAGATCGGTATGTTCAATCATTACAACACCATCAGCTCCTGCTGGAAGAGCACCACCAGTAGGAATTGTGCACGCTTCATTTTCACCAATCTTACAAGAGGGCTGAACCCCAATTTCCACAGAACCTACAACATGCAGCACAGCAGGTAGTGATTCAGAGGCGCCAAAGGTATCTTTAGCCCTTACAGCATATCCATCCATAGTAGCCCGATTAAAATGAGGAACTGGCTCACCTGCATAAACATTTTCTGCAAGAACCCTAGAAAGAGCCCTATCCACTTGGACAACCTCGGTACCCAGCCTTGGCAGCTGACGAATAATATCCTCAACTTCCCTTCTAGATTTTACCTTCAGAAACTCAACGCCCACGGTTTTCAAAATCCTTTAAGGTCGAGTTGGTTCGGCATTCCTGACACTGTTAATGTTCAAACCCTGTTTTTTTACTTTGACAATATGGTAAGCTAAAAGGCTCATAAAAATAACAAATCCTATTAATTGTTCGGTAACCCCTTTCCAGATCAAAGCAACTGCCGAAACTGCATACAAAATAGCTTCCAGCCAGCTGACAGGTATCAAGAAAAACTTCTCCATTGCAACCACAAAAGATATAAGTGCAAATAAAGTAAAGAATATGGTTTTCAGGACTTCCATCGTGGGCCCGTTAAGCAACAACGGATGGTAAGCCATAACTACTGGTATTATGTAAAGACCTTTTGCTAACTTCCACGACGTGAGAGCGGTTCTCATAGGCGGTGCACCGGCCACACCTGCAGCTGCAAAGGATGCAAGGGACACAGGAGGAGTAACATTGGCATCCTGACTATACCAAAATACAATCATGTGAGCCACAATAAGCGGAATTCCCATATCAGTTAATGCAGGCCCAGCCAAAATAACTAGAACAATGTAAGAAGCCGTAACCGGCAATCCCATACCCAATACAAGAGATGCTAACGCAATAAGTGCCAACGCTATAATCGGAATCCCATGTGACATAGAAACAACCATCGAAGAAAACCGTAATCCCATACCGGTGAGATTTGTTATACCAACAATTATTCCGGCAGCAGCACAAGCTATGGACACCATAATGGCATTTCGAGCTCCATGTTCAAAGGTCTCCATAAGCTTCGAAAGAGACAGTCTAGATTCCTTTCTCAACATGGCAGTAACATAGACAGAGACAACGGCTACAAAACCGGCCATCATAGGACTGTAATTGAGAAGTAATGCTGCCACTAATATAGCAACAGGAATCAGAAAGTGGAGCCCTTTTTTTACGGTTTCCCCAAATTTTGGTAACTGCTCTTTAGGTAGCCCTTTAATCCCCTCCTTCTGAGCTTCTATATGAACAAACAACAATGTGGTCAAATAATACAACATGGCAGGTATAAAGGCTATTTTGATTATGTATAAATATGATGTATCAGTAAATTCAGCCATAAGAAAAGCACCTGCACCCATAATAGGCGGCATGAGCTGTCCACCTGTGGAGGCGGCTGCTTCTATACCACCAGCCACATGGGGTTTGTAACCTATCTTTTTCATCATAGGGATTGTAAAGCTTCCGGTGGTAACGACATTTGCTACCGCACTTCCAGATACGGACCCCATGAAACCACTTGCAAGAACAGCCGTTTTTGCCGGACCTCCAGAATATTTACCAGCTATGGAATAGGCAAGATTTATAAAAAAATTACCGGCTCCAGTTTTGTCTAAGAAAGCCCCAAATAAAACAAAAATGAAGACAAAGGTTGCTGCAACACCCAGAGGCAATCCAAAAACACCTTCGGTGGTAAGAGAAAGAGTTGTTGCCATTCTCTCGACAGAATACCCCCTATGAATTAGTATGTCTGGCATGTAAGGCCCAAAGTAGCCATAGAGTAAAAACATCAAGGCTATTAACATCATCATAGTACCAATTACCCGCCGAGTCGCCTCCAGCACTAACAAAACGCAAATAATTCCAATAATCACATCCCATCTACTCCAATCACCCTGTCTCATGAAGATTCCGTCGAGATCAAAATAGATATAACAGGTTACCGTAACACTCAAAGCAATCAGTAGAAAGTCTATCAAGAAACTCCAATGGAGCTTTGATTTATCAATCTTTTTGTACAGCGGATATATTAAGAAAGTCAGAACAAGAATAGCTCCCAAATGTACACTACGCTGGCGCATAGCAGTCATAGCACCAAGACCCGCTGTGTATAACTGAAAGAGACACAAGAACACGCCCACATAACGAATCAGTTTGGCAATAATCTCTATCAAAAAGTGAGACGATGACTTGCCATTCATAACTCTAACCCTTTTTAATTACACCATTCATTTCGCTTCAGTAAAAACTGGATTTTTCTGCCTGCCCATGTCTTGCTAAGATTAATCTCTCTGCCGCGATATAATAAGGTGTGAGCCACCTTTGGAGAACCTACCCTTAAAATAAAACCATTTACCGGATCATTTATGTCTTTAATCCAGATCCAATAACCGTCAGACCCAAGCCTTCCTCGCCCAGAAATGTACCCCATTCCGGCCCCGAACATGCGGAAGTAGGTATCCTTTATGACTAGCTTACCTTCGCGAGTTACTTCGAATATCTCAAATACAGGTTTAATATCTACCGAATGAATATACCTTATCCCAAACAACTCATTGCTCTGCAAAGGGAGCACAAGGGCAGTTTCATTGGAAGGCAATAGTATTAACTCTAACCTATAGGGATCTCCACATTCTGCCTGACCTGCATATAAAGAACAATGGAAGAAAAATAAAACTATCAATGCTAAACACATAATTTTCAGAGGCTTCACATACCTCATGACCATCAGAACATTTCTGAAGACCGTACTAGACATAACTTGTGCTCCCTCTATTGTTGCTTTCCTACTTAGCAATCTTGTCCGGAGGCACTTCGATTCCTATTTCTTTATAGTACTTCACAGCACCAGGATGGAGGGGTATCGGTGTATATTTTACAGCATTTTGAGGGGTTGTTTCCTTCGCACCAGGGTATACCTTAATGAGATAATCTGTATTTTCAAAAACAGCCTTTGTCAGTTTGTAAACAAGATCATCGGGCAAATCCCTGTAGCAAATGGCAACATTCCAGACCGAAAGGGTCAATACATCTTTATCAACACCCTTATAGGTACCAGCCGGCAAAACATAGGGAGAATAATATTTGTACTTGGATATGACCTTTTGAATTTCTTCTTTAGAAAAGGGAATTATCCTTATGTGATGTGTTGTAGCAAGGTCCATAATTGAAGATGTTGGTGGACCAACACACCAGATTCCTACATCAATCGTTCCGTCTCTCAAAGCATTTGCATTTTCCACAAAGGATAAACGCTTAACCTCAAATGAAGAATAGGGAATACCAATAGCATTCAACACTATGCTGCTCATATACTCAGTTCCACTTCCAGGGCTACCCACAGAAACTTTCTTTCCTTTAAGATCTGACATTTTGGTAATACCTGATTTCTTAAGCGTAACAACATGATAAACATTCGGATACATCATAAACATAGCAGCAATTTTTTGAGGTTTTCCCTTAAATCGCCCTAGACCATAGTATGCCTCGTAGGCAACATCCCCCATAACCTCACCAATTACGGTTTCTCCACGGTGAGCCAGCTTAACATTCTCAACAGATGCACCGGTAACCTCCGCCACAGCCTGAACATTTTTTACATGTCTTGTCCATATTTCAGCCAAGGCTCCTCCATACGGATAATAAACTCCTCCTGTTCCACCGGTACCAATAGAAATGAATTGTTTCTTTGCCATGGATTGAGCTGGCAACAACAAGAATGCAAAAGCAGCCAAAAGCCCCACCATTACCATTACATTCCTTTTCATGGTGTCCCTCCTTTTTAAAATTTCAAGGGTTTATTGCGGCAAAATTTCCATAATGGAAATACTCAATTTTTTGGGAATTGAGGTGTAAGCTGGAACAGGATAAACAAAACTTACCTCAGCCCCTGGTTTAACAGCCGGTGGCTTCCCTTTTCTAGGCACGAGACCACCAACAGATTTTCCTACAGGATCTATAATGTGGACCCTAAATCTCAGGGGTTTTGAGGAAACATTTTTAAAAGAAATTTTGTATTGAAGCATTTCCTTACCCTTATAGGGTTTTACAAAACAAGAAAAGCCCGTAACGTAGGCAGACTTGGCAACGTCCCACGAAATTTCTGAAGGGCACTTAACAGCATCGGAAGATACATTTACATGTTTTGTGGATGTAGTAGCACATCCCCCTATTACAAAAGCTCCAACTAATAAACCAAATCCAATAACTGTTACTAAAAACTTTTTTGCCGCCATCACCATCTTCCCTCCTTAACCAAGGGTTAATTACCATAGCAACCGGCTACCAAAAAAGATAGCTCATTAAGGCTATCACCTCCCTTTCAGCCTAAAATTAAACAGGGGTAATACCGTGTTTTCTATCCGGTGACTTTTCAACCTTATCTAATGTCATCTCAAGGGCTTTTATCAACTTCATACGCAATTCAGCGGGAGAAATTATGTCATCCACATGCTGGAGCCCAGCAGGATATAAGGGATTTACATACTTTTCCATAAACTCTGCTTCCCTCTTGGCTCGCACTTCATCTGGATTTTCCGCGGCAGCAATTTCCTTTCTGAATAAAATGTTCACCGCACCCTGAGGTCCCATTAAACATATTTCAGCTGTTGGCAGAGCATAAACCACATCAGCCCCTAAATCCTTACTGCACATAGCCAAATAGCCGCCAGCATAAGCTTTTCTTATTACACAGGTAATTTTGGGCACAGTAGCTTCGCTATAAGCATAGAGCATCTTAGCTCCATGCCTAATTATAGCATTGTGTTCAGATCGGGTTCCAATAAGGAATCCAGGCACATCCTGTAGATTTATGAGAGGTATATTAAAGGCATTGCAGAAACGGATAAACCTAGAACCCTTATCTGCCGCGTTGTAGTCAAGAGCGCCATTGTACTTAACAGGGTTGTTCGCAACAACCCCCACTACATGTCCATTAAGCCGAGCAAAACCTATTATCAGGTTGGTGGCAAATTCTTTTTTAAGTTCAAAGAATGTTCCTCTATCAAAAACAACTTCTACAACCTTCCTCATGTTGTAAAGTCTTTTCTGATCCGTTGGAATAATTTCTTCCAATTCAGTTGTTTTCCTATCGGGAGAATCATCAGGGTCAACATAAGGTGGTTTTTCTTTGTTATTAAGAGGAAGGTAACTAAGGAGTTTTCTTGTCATATCCAGACATTCTTTATCATCACCCCACGTACCGTCTGATACCCCCGTAATCCTCGCATGAACCTTTGGACCCCCAAGAGATTGCTCATCTGTCTTTTCATAAACCACCGCTTCGACAAGGGGCGGACCCGCAATAAACATGGAACTGGTCTTTTCCACCATAAAGATAAAATCCATAAGAGCAGGTGAATAAGCCTGTCCTCCGGCAACCGGCCCCATGATTAAAGCTATCTGAGGCACCACGCCCGAAGCTTGGACATGGCGATAAAAAAGCTGGCCATACTGAGACAAAGCTCCCATTTGCTCGGTCACTCTGGCTCCACCAGAGTCATTTATTCCAACAACAGGGTAGCCATACTTTCTGGCCATATCTATTATCTTGCATATCTTTTTTCCGTGTCGCTCACCAAACGTCCCGGCAACAACCGTAAAGTCTTCCACATACAACATGCACCCCCTGCCATTTACCTTTCCAAAACCAGTGATAACACCGTCAGCAGGAAGTTCCTTTTTATCCAGTCCATAATCTCTACCTATGTGCTTAGCAAACAGATCATATTCTTCAAAGGTGCCGGGATCGCAAAGCAGATCAATCCTTTCTCGAGCGGTGAGTTTTCCTTTAGAATGTTCTTTTTCCTGAAGAGCTTTTCCTCCGCCCTGCCTCAATTGTTCTTTTTTAGTTTCTAGCTCCTGTACAAGTTCGCTCCAGCTTTTTGCCATTTTAAATACCTCTCGATTAACCGATTTTAACGATTTGGTTGATGACCACAGGCAATTCCAGCAATGATTAACTTCTGAATATTAGAAGTCCCTTCGACAATTTGATAGGACTTCACATCCCTGAAAAATCTGGCAATGGGATATTCTGTAGAAAAGCCATAAGATCCAAATATCTTCATGGCTTCATTTGCTGCTTTAACTGCAACTTCAGAAGCAAAATACTTAGCAATAGAAGTCTGCAACTGATTTGGCATTTTTTTATCCTTAAGAAATGCTGCCTGATATACTAGAAGTTTGGCCGCTTCATGTTCCGCTACCATTTCAGCTATTTGAGCCTGAATCATTTGAAATTTGGAGATAGGTTGCCCAAATTGAGTTCTTTCATTCGCGTATTTTATGGCATGTTCTAGACAAGCACCCGCAACCCCCAAAGCACCTGCTGCACAGCTCAAGCGCGTATTATTCAACATCCACATGCATATCTTAAAACCATCCCCTACATTCCCCAGAACGGCATCTTTAGGAATTTTAGCTTCATCAAAGACAATCTCCCCGGTAGGAGAGCATGGCAAACCAAGCTTCGTTTCAATGTCTCTCGTCTCAATACCCGGAGTATTACGAACATCCACGATGAAACAGGTCATCCCTTTATATTTCTTTTCCTTGTCCGTGTAAGCATAAACGAGGCCCACATCTCCAACCGGGGCATTGGTAATCCACATTTTTTGACCATTTAGAACCCAATAGTCTCCTTCGTCTCGAGCAGTGGTTCTCATACCTGCTACATCGGAGCCAGCGTTTGGCTCAGTAATTGCGAAAAACCCTATTTTCTCTCCTGAAACCCAGTCAGGGACATACTTTTTCTTTTGTTCTTCAGTCCCAAACTGACAGACCGTAACAGCAGGGCCAATGTTTTGCATATTAAATGGAAGTCTCCATGAAGGAGATACCTTAGCTATCTGCTCAGTCATGAGAACAGATTCGAGAAATCCCATGCCGTTACCACCATATTCCTCAGGTACACAGCAACCAAAAAATCCCAATTCCCCCATTTTTCGAACCCGTTCTCTTACAAATTCATGATTTTCCTCTTCCTTTTCCAAATTTGGCAGAATTTCCTGCTCAGCAAACTTTCTCGCCATATCTTGAACCATCTTTTGCTCTTCTGTAAGTTCAAAATTCATAAAGCACCCTCCCAGATCAATCACTCAATAACTGCCAATTCATCATCTTCTTCCACTCGATCTCCCTCGGAAACCTTAATCTCCTTGATAACACCACTACAGGGAGCAAAAATGCTACTTTCCAGTTTCATTGATTCCATGACCATTATTTCCTGGTCTTCTTCCACTTTATCACCAGGCTTTACGAGAATTTTCACAATTTTGCCTACCATTGGAGCCAGAACTTTTTCTGCCATCTTTTCCATCCTCCCTATCAAATCTCTTTTATTTCAAAAATGTTAAAAAAATACCCGCAGCAACGATTGTTCCTATAACGCCCGCTATGTTAGGACCCATAGCGTGCATCATGAGGTAATTCTTCTTATTTTCCTTCTGCCCCATCAGATGAACAACTCTAGCAGACATGGGCACAGCGGAGACCCCAGCAGCGCCAATCATGGGATTTATCTTTTCCACAAGAAACAGATTCATGGCTTTGGCTATCAACACCCCTGATGCCGTACTCACAGCAAAGGCAAAAAGCCCAAGAAAGAAAATAAGCAAAACCTGTGGTTTTAAGAATGTGGAAGCATTCATAGTAGCCCCCACGGATATACCAAGGAAAATAGTAATGATATTCATGAGCTCATCCTGCGCAGCACCAGATAGTCTTTCAACCACCCCGGACTCCCTGAAAAGGTTTCCCAGCATGAACATGGACATGAGAGGGGCAGAGGCGGGAACGAGAAGTATTACAACCGTAGTTGTGACAATTGGAAAAAGAATTTTTTCAAGCCGTCCCACTTTGCGAGATTTTTTCATAACTATCCGTCGTTCAGAGCTTGTGGTCAGAAGCTTTATAACTGGTGGCTGAATGATTGGTACAAGGGCCATGTAAGAGTAAGCCGCAACGGCACAACTCCCAAGCAGTTCAGGCGCAAGCTTGCTGGCAATGTAAATAGTCGTGGGTCCATCGGCCCCTCCAATAATTCCTATCGTGGCGGACTGAAACAGGGTAAAGCCCAGTAGCTTTGCGCAGAAAAAGGTAATATAAACACCAACTTGAGCCCCCGCACCAAGAAAAATAAGAAACGGCCTTGAAATCAAGGGTCCAAAGT
>JALXAE010000314.1 GCA_026992355.1 Syntrophobacterales bacterium
TATATCGCACGCAAGGGCAAGCTCTGTCCCTCCCCCTAAAGCAATTCCATTTACAGCAGCAATCACCGGTTTATTCATGTATTCAATAAAAGTAAAAAGATTTCTTATTGTAAAAATAAACTGTTTCACTTTATCTTCAGGCATTGTTGCCCGTTCTTTAAGATCTGCTCCCGCGCAAAATGCCTTTTCACCAGCGCCAGTGATGATAACCACTCTTACATCAGAATCAAAGTGCAGGGCTTCAACTTTTTCTTTTAAGGCGTTAAGCATTGCAAAATTGAAAGCATTCATAACCTCAGGACGATTTAGCGTGAGAATTACAACCTGATCTTTTCTTTCTTCGAGAACCAACGGTTTATCCATAATATCCCCCTATTGTAAGCAAAGCTTTATTATCTCTGGGCTTTCCTTGCAAAGGCTTCTCGGGTAAGCTCCCTTGCAACAATCAATCTGCGAATCTCATTTGTACCAGCCCCAATTTCATAGAGCTTTGCGTCTCTCCATAGCTTCTGAACAGGGAATTCGAGGCAATATCCGTAGCCTCCATGGATCTGAACCGCTTGGTTGCATACCCAAGTGGCGGTTTCTGAAGCAAATAAAATTGCTGCTGCCGCAAGCTTTGTAAGCTCAGTGCCCTTACCTCCCCTCGGGCTTCGCTGAGCCACCTCGGCAGCTCGATACACCATCCACCTAGCAGCTTCAGTTCTGGCAAACATATCGGCAAGTTTTTGTTGGATCATTTGAAAGTTTGCTATAGGTTGGCCGAATTGCTCACGCTCGACAGCGTATTCAATTGAATAATCTAAGGCTTGTTGTGCCATACCAACGCTACCGCCCGCTAGAACTATGCGTTCCACATCCAAACCGCTGGTCATCACATGAACACCATTATTTTCCTCACCAACAAGATTTTCTGCCGGCACCTCACAATCTTCAAAAATTAACTCACCTGTGGGAGAACCACGCATTCCACATTTTTTTAACTTCCTTGACACCGAAAATCCTGGAAAATCTTTCTCAACAATGAATGCACTAATACCCTTCGCACCCAGTTCTGGATTCGTTTTGGCATAAACCAATAAAATATCAGCTATAGGACCGTTGGTTATGAACATTTTAGTTCCATTAAGTATATATTTATCCCCTTTTTTGACAGCTCTTGTTCTAATGCTCATGGCATCGGAACCAGCATTTGGTTCGGTAAGTGCCAGAGCCCCTATCTTCTCGCCTCTCACCATGGGAGGAAGATACTTTTCCTTCAAGTATTCACTGGCATTTCTGTGTATGTTGTGAGCACAGAGGTTGGAGTGTGCAGCATAGGTCATTGCCAACCCAGGGGAAATTCGGCTCATTTCTTCCACCGCTAAAACCTGCATCAACACATCACCGCCCAATCCTCCGTACTTTTCATCAATTGTTATTCCCAATATTCCAATTTCTGCACATTTCTGAAAAAAGTCTGGAGGAAACCAATCTTCATCGTCTATCTTCTCCTGGATTGGTCCAAGTTCTTGAACAGCCCATTTGTAAACGGTCTCTTTAATCATGCGTTGTTCGTCTGTTAATTCGAAATTCATCTGACCCTCCTAAGGCTTTAGAAATACATCACGAAAGATTTTACCCAGCTTTATATTCCTTGTTTTTTAATATTAAGCGAAAGCGAACTCTAGATTGACCTTGCAGCGTAAAGTCATATGAGAAAGGATTTGAACACAGAGCCTCCACTTCTTCCGATATCTTCTTAAGATAAAATAAGTTAGGGTGTCAATGATGGAGTCAAATAATTTTTGATGAGCTAAAATCTGAAGATGTTGACGGCTGAGGTTTTTGAAGTAAAAGGTGAGAGGCCGAACGAGTACACTGGGCACCGACGCCCATACGCTCCTTCACCGCCCTATCCAGCATCTCTGGCAGTCCCCCTTTCTCTGACGGAGAGAAGCCAAAGGCATCCCGCCATACAGTTCCACTTTCCATACAGAGATACACACACAAAGAAGAATCGCGGCTCAAAATTTCGGACACGAAGAAACGGTAAAGTTTAACGCGTATATCGCGAAAGTATCTCTTTTTCCCATCCAGACCAGTAATGAACTCTCCACTTGCCAGTTTCCATTGAGGCCTTTTTTTCAGTATTTCTTTTTTTAAGCCTGGCATAAAACGAAAGGAACCAAGGCTTATATAGACAATTCGATCAGTCGGAACTTTCCTAAAAAGCATTTCAATTGTCTTGCGATAGGCTTCCTGCCAACCAGGAAAATAAAATATCGGATCAAAGTGAAAGGCTAAAAAATACCCCCAGTCTACACATTGCTTTGCAGCATCCAACCTTTCACTTATCGGTGGAGCCTTGCTTTCTTCGGTCGATACAATATTTAATGCATTTAAAGACCACGAAACAATAGTGTGACCCATCGGTTCCAGATTGCTTAGCCTGTTAATAAATGTAGTTTTTGTTTTGAGCTCAAGAATTGCGTTGGGTTGGTTAGCGAAAAAGGGCACAATGATTTCGGAAAAACCTGTCCAGGGGTCCAATAGAAGTGAGTCAGTAAACTCACCGGTTCCAATCCTAAAAAGGATGTCCGGATGGTTATGAAGCATAGATTCCACTTCAGATAGCATTTCATCAGTATTCCCGAACAACTTTAAACATGGCTGATTCCAATAGGCCTGAAGAATGCAATAGGTACATCCAATTGTACAACGTTCACCAAAATGCAAAATAACATATCCGCAACAATGATAGTATTTAGTTGCAGGACAGGATCTTACAAAACGCCCTTTAAATCGAATTACTGCAAGATCATTGATTCTTGAAAGCAATTTGCCCGCCGTCTCTTCGTTTTCATCAAGCAATATAAAATCTGCACCGGGCAAGCTCGACTTTAGATTCTGTACAATTCTTGAATTTGCCACGCTGTTGTGGAC
>JALXAE010000315.1:0-30435 GCA_026992355.1 Syntrophobacterales bacterium
TGTGGAGTCCAGCCTTGATACGGGACAGCTCCTCTTCGAAGTGCCTCTGATACCTCTCTCTCATGGCTGCTTCTTTAGCAGCCCGGCTCGTACTCTGGCAGTACAGAAAAACCTCGTCTCCTTCAGTTACACGAATGGCCTTGACAACCGTATCCTCAGTCCGATGAACAACCTCGGCCTCTTCCTCCGGCTTTTCCTTTATCATCCTGCGGTCAACGCAAACATAGTCGAAGCCCTTGGCCCGGATGACCTTTAGGTTCTCTTCAGTGGCAATCCCAGCATCAATTATTACCGTCTGCCCTCTTTGGCCAAGACAAAGCTCTCGGGGAAGGTGATCACGCAGCGCTTCAAGAATCTCCTCAAGCGTTGATGGTTCACTTACGTTTCCAGGAAACAGCCGACTTGCTTTCGGAAAACCATCCTCATCGATAACCAACGCCATTGTCACAAGGGGCCGATCGTGACGTTTCTCCTTTGATCGCCCATGCCGCGCATAGCTCGATCGAGACCCAGCACCCTCGAAATAGGTGTTGGTCAGATCATAGAGAATTAGCCGCTCACCCAGGCCAAAACGTTTTCGTTCTCGATCAGCAAGGGCATCTTCAATTGCCTCTTTGTGATCCACAAGTTTGTCGGAAATTCTGTAAAGGCTCGATAATGACAGGCGAGCCCCCCTCAACCCTCCAGCCTCATTAAGACCACTTACCCGGTGGAACCAATCATGAATTTCTTGTTCGTTTCCTGGGTGAAGAAGTCGCCCGATGATAAGCACTTTGGCTCGCCCACACTCCTTCTGAGAAAACCCAAGACCTTCCAGAATCTCCGTTATCCCCAATAAATCATAAGCCCACTTAGCTATAACCTCTCCACCGATTGTGCGAACATCAGATCCGGTTACGGAATCCACATCCACCGTTTCCCAATGCGGACTTTTCCTCTCTTCTTCGCCTTCCTGAGGCTTTTCCTCGAGCATTTCCTTACGCAGTTGAGATGCAAACCTCCTCGCCAATTTTTCAATAGGATCCGGCGGTAAGCGAAGAGGAAGCTGGCCAACCATGAGCTGTTCAATCCGATTGGCCAACATTTTTCGCTCACGATCATCGAGATCAAGCTTCCCCAGATTAAGCAGAATCCTCTGCCTTGGCCCTTTCGGCGTCCGATAGGCCTCAATAAGCTGGTAGTAAAAGTAGCTCTTTCCGGTTTTTTTGTCAGTTTTGCGGACCCGTCGAATATACATAGCAGAGATTTTTTACCACAAAACACATCTCTTTTCAACAATTAATCCTCTGTCATCTAACACTACAAAGAAAAATCGACCCTTCAAAAACCTGTTTTCAATAACTTACAAAACACCACAACACAAAAAACCACTGCAAATACCAAAAATTTTGACAAACCTAGGAGAAGATTTTGGCAAAAGTTTAGGATTTTGTAAACGGTGGATTTGAGGAAGTGAAAAGTGCCGGAAAAACGGATAGGAGAGACGGGACATTTAGTTGGGGGCGCCCCACCTCTTCTTTAGTCCTCCAGTTCGTAAGACCAGATGTAGGGGATCTTCTCCTCCCGTAAAAATTCCTCTATGGCGGGAGGAAAGTCGTGAGCCACAACAATGGGAAATATCTCAACGCCCTGATCTGATCCTATCTTCTCGACGTACTTCTCAAACCTTCTGATTTCGTTTCTGGAAGGCCTTACCTTGCACTCGCCGAGTATGAGAATCCGCTTCCCGTTCTTCTTGCCGTAGCCATAGATGTTTATCTGAATGTTCTTGTTGCCAACGGGTACATATTTCCTTACGAGCCTTCCATCGACCTCAATTCCGTACCTTTCCCTGAGAATTGAAGGAAGTCTTCCATATACCCTGTTCTCAAGGCTGTATCCAACACTGTGAGATATTCCTTCCAACCGCTCTTCAACAGCGTCAACGCGCTTTACCAGAATTCTTATCTCCTCTTCGGTCTTTCTCTGCGCCTCAGCAAGCTCCTCAACCCTCTGAGCCAAAGAATTAACCCTCGCTTCAGTCTTCTTCTGCGCTTCCGCAAGCTCCTCCACCCTTGCTTCGGTCCTTTTTTGTGCCTCCGCGAGCTCCTCTACCCTCTGGGCAAGAGAATCAACTCGAGCTTCTGTCTTCTTCTGTGCCTCCGCCAGCTCTTTTACGATGTCCCGTAATTCATTGAATTCTTTTTTGGTTACGGACTCCTCCCTCTGGCGCTCAATTTCCTCAAGCATCGCAATGAGAACGCCCCGTAGTTGCGGATCCACAGTTTCAAGTCTCTTTATGAAAGATACACTTACAGGCATTCCTATCTCCTTAAACATGGCTCTTTGCATATTACTTTTAACCACTTCAATTGAGTGTAAGCAAACAAAAAATTAGGGGAGAGGGCGGTTAAATGCGAGGTAGTGTAGCGTTCCCCACTTGAACTGGACCGTCAATAAGGGTTTGTCTCAATTCGCTAGAAACCTTCCAGCGTATTACGGATTGTCTGGGAATAGGTTTAGTAGCGCAAATTTATTCTCCCCTGAGAGGTCCTTTTTTTATTATCATGAGAGACAAATAATGTGGCTTTGTGCCCTTTAGTTCTCTCACATTTTCTATTATTACTTCTCCATCCATACCGCATTTGCTTATAAAATGAGTTTTTTCTGTGAGGTTTTCTTCCTCAAGTGTGTTAATTATGTCGTCTATTTCCCTGTATACCTTTAGCAATACAACATTTTCAGATGAACTGAGTATTTTTCTTAATTGCTTGCTTCCTTTTGCTCCAGAAGCAACAGCAATGGATTCTTCCCCTTCAACGAGGGGCAGGTTGCAGGCTGAAGCTGCAGCCTGAAAGGAGGTTATACCAGGAATTGTGGTTACTTTTACTTCAGGCATAATTTTCAAGATTTCTCTCACAAGATAGATATAGGTGCTGTAAAATAAAGGATCGCCTAGTGTTATGAAGGCAGCATTTTTGTTTTCTGCTAGTACCTTGCAAACCTTCTCGGCGTTTTCCTTCCAGGAGGACTCAAGCTTTTCTGCATTATAGGTCATAGGAAAAGACAGAATTTCAATGGGTGTTGCTGTATTGAGGTGAGGTTTTACTATATCGAGTGCTACACTGTAATTATTTTTGGTAGAAGATGCTGCGAAAATACAGGATACGCCCTTTAGGACCTTTATGGCTTTTAAGGTGATGAGATCTGGATCACCTGGTCCTACTCCAACACCGAAGAATTCTCCAGCCATTGTAAACTCCAGATAAAAAGAAAATAAAAAATCCTTAGAAGAAACCGCCTTCCAAGGACCCCCTTTTAAATCCCCAGAACCCGCCCGCTTCCGTACCCTCACGGAATGCCCGAGCTCCGCCAGGCAGGTTTTCTGACTTGCGGATCATCCTACTCACCGCGCCTTCCCATCTGCGAACAATCCATAGCAGACAGTGGCATTTTGCGGCTTTCGTTCCCGCTCACAGCGGCAGGGCCCGTACCGGAGTTTCACCGGACTTCCCTTTTAAGCCCTTTGAGGCACCTGGCAATTGCCCTTTTAACTGAAGAATCTTTGAGCGTCAATCGGGTATGTGTCGTGATGGAATTGTTATTTCAGTGGATTTGAGGGACAGATGAAGCCTTAGCACCTTTCATCATAACTGCCATTGGAACTAATACCAGGGTCATTACACCAAAGACCCAGAAAGCGTCGTTAAACCCCAGCATACTCGCCTGCCTCAAAACTTCGTAATATATTAAGGCAAGACCTTTCTTCATTTCGTAATATGTTGGGTGAACGGAGCCAAGGATGTGAGACAATTGATAGAGTTTGTGTTGAAGGGCTGGCTTAAAGGGGGTAACGTGTTCCACCAGGAAATTTTGGTGGAACTGTGAACGTTGAGATAAAATAGTGGTTCCAGTAGCTGTTCCAAAGCTTCCTCCCAGATTTCTCAAAAGATTGAAAATTCCTGATGCATTTCCGGTTTCCTCTTTGGGAATGTTTGCATAAGTAGCCGCTCCCAGAGGCACAAAAAACAGTCCCATGCCGAATCCTAGAACTATTCTTGGTATGGCAATCGACACAAAATCTGCAGATAAGTTAAAATGAGACATCATAAAAAAGGATACATCAAGCAAGATGATACCTACCGCAAGTAAGTGGTGGGCTTTGAAGCCTTTTTTCATCAGGTTACCGGCAATTGGCATAACCAAGAGGCTGGCTATGCCGCCAGGGCCGAGAACCAACCCAGCCCAAAAGGCGGTATATCCCATAAGTTTTTGGAGATACAAAGGAAGCAGTACTATGCTTCCAAATATGCAGAAAAAACCGGTGAACATTATTATATTGCCGAGAGCAAAGGATCGATCTTTAAAGATTTTTAGGTTAACAACCGGATTTTTGCTTCTCAATTCAACAATTATAAAGGTAGTAAGGCAGACAAAGGCTATGATACTTAAAGTTACGATAAAAGATGACTCAAACCAATCTTCCCGCTCTCCTTTGTCAAGCACAATCTGCAAGCATCCCAGTCCCACGGCAAGAAGTCCAAGGCCCCAGTAATCGATGGAAATTCTTTTCCTTCTGATATAAGGCGGATCATAAATAAATGCCATTGTAAGCAATATCGCCAGTATTCCTATGGGCAGGTTTATGTAAAATACCCATCTCCAGGTCCAGTTATCGGTAATCCATCCTCCGACTACCGGTCCGAGTATTGGCGCGAAGACCACTCCCATGCCAAAAACAGCCATAGCCAAGCCGTGTTCTTTTTGGGGGAAGGTTTCCAGGAGGATAGCCTGGGACAAGGGTTGCAATCCTCCCCCGCCTAAACCCTGGAGAATTCTTGCGAGTATAAGCATTTCGATAGATGGGGCGGATCCGCAGGCTACTGAGCTGGCGGTAAATATGACGAGAGAAAAGAGAAGATAGTTTTTCCTGCCAAAAATGCTCGATAGCCATCCCGTAATTGGTATTATAATGGCATTCGAAACAAGATAGGATGTCAGAACCCAGGTAACTTCATCAACACCTGCACTTAAGCTTCCCTGGATATGTGGCAGGGACACATTCACTACGCTGGTGTCCATGACTTCGATAAACGTGGGCAAGATAACAGTAGCTGCCACAATCCATTTATTAACAGATTTATAAGAGCTATCTTCCATACCTATTTCTTCAGAAAGGGTCCAGTTTTTTCAGATGTGTCAACTGTTACTTCTAATGAAAGCCCTACCCTTAAAGGATGATCTGGTGGAGGGGGACGGTCCAGTTTTATTTTAACAGGTACTCGTTGTACCACCTTTATCCAGTTTCCTGTGGCATTTTCAGGAGGAAGCAACGAAAATGCTGCTCCTGTACCTGCCCGGATGCCCGTTACTTTTCCAAAAAATTTATAACCCGGGTAAATATCGGCCTCTATTTCGGCTCGTTGACCTATCCTCATATTGGTAAGTTGAGTCTCCTTAAAGTTTGCTTCTACGTAAACGTCCTGTAAGGGCACTATGGCCAGCAGTGGTTGTCCTGGTTGCACCCAATCACCAACTTGAATATGTTTCTGGGCTACGTAACCGGAAATAGGGGCTTTAATTGTGCAGTAAGACAAATTGAGTTTTGCAAGCTCCAGGCTCTTTTTTGCTTGCTCTATTTTAGCTTCCATGGCCTTCAGCCTGTGCTTTTCTACCTCAACCTTAAGCCTTTCAGCCTTGGCACTGATTAGCTTGGCTTCCATTCTTTTGATTTCTTCGTTAGCCACAGAGATTTCCTTTTTTGCTGCCTTAATGGCTGCCTTTACGGCTTCGAGTTGTGCTCTGGCTTTTTTGTACGCTGTTTTTATTCTATCGAAATCCCTTTCGGCTATCGCCTTTTTGGTGAAAAGGGGTTTAAATCTTTCGAGGTCTTTTTTGGCATGTCCGAAGTCCGCTTGAGCAATCTTTTGACGCTCAGTAAGTTCAGACAATTTGTCTATAGCCTGTTTTTTTCTTTCCCGGGCGATGCTCAGCGCTGCATTAACTTCCTGGAGAGCAGCGAGAGTGCGTTTGTCTACGTAGGTTAGCTCTGTTTTCCTTAATCTATATTCGGCCTTGAGACTGTTGACCACTGCCAGAGCCTGGGCAACTCGCAACTTATAATCACTGTTGTCAAGTTGTATTAAAATAGTTCCTTTCTTCACATAATCATCATTTTCCACGAAGATTTTTTTGATTTTTCCGGTAACGCGGCTGCTTATTGTGGCACTATCGGCCATCACATAGGCGTTGTCAGTAAAAACAAGGTGCCTGTGCAAAAACCACCACAGGAAGGATGAAAGGCCAGCAAGAACTACAATTATTGCAAGGGCAATCTTTAAGCCTTTGCGATTTCTGGCTGAATTTTCCGCCATATTTCACCTCCACTATCATCATAGGAGAACCGGTAAAATGTATCCAAGAAGTTTTTAATATACCAAATGAAGGCGGTATTGAATTGATAAAAACTATTTTGGCAACCCGTTAAGGAGTAAAATATACATAGTGTTAAAATCGTTTCACCAAAGAACCTTAAATTGGAGGGATTTTGAAACAGCTATGGCAAATATTGAAGAAATCATCAGAGCAATTGAAGAGTTACAAAGCAGAATAGAACTGCTGGAGAAATCCTTTTCTGAAGTGTACTTTGGCCATCCTGTTAAGCAAATTCTCACTCAACGTGGTTATCGTGTCTTGTCTTGCAATGATTTTAGCGAAGTGATACTTCCCAGACATTTAAGCGAGAAGGTGTTGTCTCGGTATAAAGACCTCTTAAGTCGTTATTCTTTCAGGCTGTTTTTAAGAGATTTAATTAACAGGGTAGAGGGAGACGACTGGCGGAAGATATGCAGGTACTGTTCTCAGAATACATCAAGGGCTTACATAGGTTTTTTAAAATCTGCAGGTCTTGTAGAAGTCCAGGGAGATAGCTTTAGTTACACTGGGCCAAAGGTCAGAAGTTTTGGTGCAACCTTGGAGTGGTATGTACACGAGTTGTTGAAAGATGAATTTTTAGCCCCAACTCTCTTCGGTGTGAAACTTAAAAATACCCCTCATGGCGGAGACTACGATGTTGTCTCCTTCTTCCACGGGTTTTTGGTTTATATAGAGGTTAAATCTAGTCCGCCACGAGGCGTGGAGCTTACCAACGTAGAAGCCTTTCTACACAGGCTGGAGGATATTTCCCCTGATATTGCCCTGTTTCTAGTTGATACTGAACTCAGAATGAAAGACAAAATAGTTAAGCTTTTCGAAGAATCCACTGGAAAAAAGGTAAAAAGACTTGTAAGAGAGCTTTTCTTCCTGGATGATGGTGTTTACCTTGTGAATACCCAAAAAGGAATGGCCTCTAATATGAGATACTGTTTCAAACATTTTTTTAAAGTAATGAGGAGGTTGGTATGAAGGTTCTACCGAATTTGTATTTTTACCCGTGGGAGAGCATGACTGAAAATAATTGTAACACCTTTGTTATTAAAGGGAAAACTAACATTTTAATCGACCCAGGGCATTATCACCTTTTACACGAGCTACAGAGAAAAATGACAGGGGATGGTTTGTCCTTTGATGATATTGATCTTGTTTTGGTAACTCACCCGCATCCAGATCATATTGAAGGAATTGCCTACTGGAATTCTATGGACACGGTGGTTGCAATTCACAAAGAAGCCCACGAATTTATTGAGAAGTACAGAAGCTTCTGGGAAGAGGCCACCGGGAAAACCATGCCCCATTTCAATGTGGATATATTCCTTAAAGAAGGTACTTTGAGAGCGGGGGGGAACACAATCCAGGTTATATACACTCCGGGTCATGCACCCGGATCCGTGTGTTTTTTTTGGGAAGAATCAAAGGTTCTTTTTTCAGGGGATGTGGTTTTTGCTCAAAGCTTTGGGAGATTTGATCTCCCCGGGGCAGATCCTGTTTTGCTTTTGCAAAGTCTGGAAAAGCTGGTTTCTCTGGATGTTGATGTGCTTGCTCCCGGACATGGGCCGATTATCCAAGGTAAAGGAGCTGTCAAAGAGAATTTTTACATAGTTTTGGGGCTTTTTCAGCAAACGGTTATGAAAAGTATGCAAAATAACGAAACCACTCTCTAAAATATGTGCACTTGTTTTTGTTCTGAAGGCAGCTTATAAAGTGGGTTGTGGTTGGTTCGGTGAAAAATTTCGATGGAAGTGAATCTTTTACGAAAACTTAGGAGGTTTGAAAGTGATTAGGTTCAAAGCAAGTGTTTTATTTTTCGGAGTTATCTTTTGTGTGGGGATTCTGTTCTTTAGTGTAGCTCAGACGGTTATTGCCGGAAGTGAGTGTCCCTCTGCGAAGGTAGTTCACGATGGGATTCAAAAGGTATTCAAAAAAGATTTTGAGGTTAAAAATGTGGTGCCGACAAAGGTTCCCGGTTTGTGTGAGGCACACGTTATGGTAAGGGGAAGATATAACATATTGTATGTTGATAAAGCGGGAAAATATTTTCTTGCGGGTAATTTAATAGACATAGAAACTGGTAAAAATATTACTCAGGAAACAGTACAGTCTTTGAACAAGCTTACTGCCAAGGACATAAAAAAACTAAAAAAGTTGGTTGCTTTTACTCTGGGGAAAAAGGGCCCCGAATTTTTTTATGTTACCGATCCGCAGTGTCCCTACTGCAAAAAAGGACTTCCCATCGTTAAGAAATTAGCTGAAGAGGGTAAGTTAAGGGCACACATTCTTTTCTTTCCCCTTTCCTTTCACAAAGGAGCTAAAGAGCAGTCTATTTCAATTATTTGTGACAGGAAAGGAGTTAAAGGCCTAGAGGAACAGTATCAATCAAAGAACCAATGTGAGGAAGGTAAGAAAAAGGTAGAGGAGACGGTTGCCCTGCTTCAATCAAAAGGGGTTAGAGGTACACCTACTTACATTTTTATGAATGGCACAGTACATGTGGGTCTAATAAATAACAGTGATGAATTGCTAAAGCAGGTCAAAGAGACTCAGAAGTAGAAAATTATTTCCAACTATTTCTAACCCCGAGAGAAAATTTATTTTCTTTCGGGGTGTTTTGTAAATTGTGTGTTGGTGATATTTTCCGGAAACTTACAGAATTCGCATTTTTCCCTGAAAAATACAGCCAGGTAAAGAGGGAACTTCCATCATAAACATCCCATCTTCATCTTGCTCAATGATAAGTCCGTGTTTCATACTAACCCCCTATTCGTTTAGGTATGTGTTATCCAATTGGGATTTTAAACTTGAATGTTTTTTCTGATAGGCTAATAAATACGAAATTCGGTCGTTTTTGAGTTTATGAAGTTAGTAGTTTTTAAAACTTAGTAGGAGGGGAATCTCATGGATCGATCGAAGAAGATTCTAAAGGGATTGTTGTTAGTTTTAATTGTGGGCTCTGTTTTTCTTTTTTCGGCTAATTGTGTTTTTGCTGATAAAGGCTGGAAGGAGATTTCTACTGATGAGCTCAAAAGCTGGATTGATTCTGGAAAAGATTTTGTTCTCATCGATGTAAGACCTTCTATCTTCCATGATGTTCAGAGCATTCCTGGTTCAATCAACATTCCTCTTGGGGAACTGAAGACATCCAGTTTGCTTCCCAAAGAGAAAGATAAGATTATAGTTTTTTATTGCATGGGTAGAGGCTGAATACTTAGCCCTAAAGCCGCTAGTATAGCGGTTAATATGGGATACTCTAATGTGTATGTTTATAGAGATGGAATTCCTGGATGGGCAAAAGCGGGGTATCCTTTGGAGGCCAAGGTAAAATATCCCAGGGTGGATATTCCTTTAATATCTCCCGATGACCTTTCCCGTATGGATCCTTCATCGGTTTTTATTCTGGATATAAGATCGAAAAATGATTTCGACAAAGGTCATATCAAAGGGGCTCACAACATTGAAGTGGAGAAGCTTCCTAAGATGCTCGATAAGCTTCCACAGGACAAGAAGATTATTTTGGTTGACATGAAAGGTAAGCTTGTAAGGACAGTGGGGCGTTATCTGGTGTACAAAGGGTTTAAAAACGTAGCTCGACTAGATGGTGGTTTCAACGCCTGGAGGAGGTCGGGGTTACCTGTGGAGGTAGGACCGTAGAACCTTTTAATAACGCAATAGTTCCTCAGATTACTGATTCTGTTTAGAAATGCCTGGATAAGACGGGTTGTTTTCCCATCAGGTTGGAAGTGGAGGTGTGACCATGCATCGAAAAAACTTAAAAGCCCGCTTATGGAGATTTGCACTTTTCTTAGTCATACTAGTTACTCTGGCTAGTCTTGGTAGTGTCGTTGCTTTGCAAAAAATAAATCAACATTTGGACAGGATAAAAACAAGGGCTTATCCATTTGCAGTTACGGCCAACGATATGAAAGTGCAAATAACTAAATCGGTAAGCTTGATTAAGGCTGCTTCTATTTCCGGTGTAAAGAGCCCTCTCAGAGAGCTTCCTGTCTATGAAAAGAAGTTCAAGGAACTAGTCAATGAACTGAAAAAAATAAATGCTACTGATAAAGAATTTCTTTCGCAATTGGACAAGCTACTTAATGCGTACGAGCTGTTGAAAAAGGTGGGTGTTGAGCTTGTTGATGCTACAGTAAATGAGGAATGGGATCGAATTCCTGAGATAAAGAAGCGTTATAAAAGAAATGTTATTTCTGTTGAAAAACTTGCCGACCAGATAGAGAAACGGGCCAGAAAATCCTTTGAACACTGCATAGATGTTGCCTCAACAACAGCCACTGTTCTTAAGCGTATCGTCTTTATGGGTGGCATTGGTTTCATTTTTATAGTACTGCTTGGTGCTTTCTGGGCTATCCGATCCCTTACAGTTCCAATTCACAGGGTTGTTTTTAGATTATCCGACCATGTGAACAGATTGGGACAATCTGCTAATGAAATTGCGTCGGTAAGCATGAATGTTGCTCAAGAAGTTGAAAAACAGGCATCAAGTGTAGAAAGTACCTCAGAAGCTCTTGAAGAAATTACCTCCATGACCCATCAAAACGTAGATAATGTAAAACAGGTTGACAGCCTTATGGCGGAAAATCAGAAAGTTATAGATCAGGCTGTAAAACACATGAGAAGCCTGAAGGAATCCATGGATAAAATCATTAAGGCGAGTACTGAAACTTCCAGAATCATAAAAACAATAGATGAAATAGCCTTTCAGACGAATTTACTCGCGTTAAACGCAGCGGTTGAAGCTGCTCGAGCAGGCGAAGCGGGGGCAGGTTTTGCGGTAGTGGCCGATGAAGTTAGAAATTTGGCCATGAGATCGGCAGAAGCTGCTAAAAATACTCAGGAAATTATCCAACAAAACTTAGATTATGTCCAATCTGGTTCAGGATTGGTTTCAACTGCTGTGGAGTCCTTTGAACAGATTGTTTCTGTGTCAGGCAAGATAGCTTCTTTAGTTAGTGAGGTCGCGGAAGCATCCAAAGAACAACTTGCCGGAATAGATCAGATATCCAATTCGATCCAGGTGATAGATTCAATGACCGCCAGTACCTCTGAGGCAGCTAATAAAACTGCCGCCGTGTCTGAAGAACTTCTCGAGGAGGCACGCGATTTAGAAACTATTGTAAAGGAAGTGGAACATCTTCTGGGTAAAGATAAGGAAATTGCAGGGTCCTACAAGGAAGATTCTTATGGTGAACCACCAAAAGCAATAGAAATGAAAGAGGATTAAAGGTGGGGTGGATGAGCGGACTCGAACCGCCAACCTCTGGGGCCACAACCCAGTGCTCTAACCTGTTGAGCTACATCCACCGCCCTCTTTTAACATAACATGGCAGGCCAGGAGGGATTCGAACCCCCAACCCCCGGATTTGGAGTCCGGTGCTCTAGCCGTTCGAGCTACTGGCCTACCTATGGAACGCTGGTTATATAGCTTTTTTGTTTTTTATTGTAAAGAAAAACTTATGATAAACCAATTAGGATTTTAATCAAAAGCAATCATTCCCATGTTGTTTTGTTGTTTCTTCGTGTGCGTAAAATGTATGTAAGATTTCGGGCATCAGCGCATACTTCTCAACCTTCTTATTCTTTCCTCAATTGGGGGGTGAGTACTGAAAAGAGTTAGAATACCTCCGCCGGAGAGAGGGTTCACAATGAACATGTGAGCAGTCGCAGGGTTAGCGTCCACCATGGGAATTCTTTGAGAAGCTATTGCGAGCTTTTCTAAAGCACTGGCAAGAAATTCTGGATTCCCTGCCAATTTAGCTCCAGTTTCATCGGCAAGATATTCTCTGGATCTTGATATAGCCATCTGAATGAGCATAGCTGCAATGGGGGCTATTATTGCCATTACTAGAGCCCCAATTATACCGACCCCTGAATCCTCGTCGTCCGAACTGAAACTTCCAAAAATAGCCGACCACTTTGCAATATTGGCAAGAACCATAATGGCTCCAGCAAGAGTTGCAGCAACCGATTGAATGAGAATGTCTCGATTTTTAACATGGGCCAACTCATGTCCCAGAACACCCTTTACCTCGTGATAGTCCATGAGCCGTAGTAGACCTTCCGTAACGGCAACCACCGCTTTCTCAGGATTCCTTCCAGTAGCGAAAGCATTAGGTGCTTCGCCAGGGATGACGTATATCCTGGGCATAGGGATATTCGCTCTCGCAGCCATCTCTCTTACCATTTGATATAGCTCTGGCGCTTCACTCTCAGAAACGGGCTTTGCACCGTACATAGCCAGAACAATTTTGTCCGAAAACCAGTAGCTTGCTAAATTCATAATACCGGCAAAAATTAACGCTACTATCATTCCTGATGGCCCGCCTATCAGTTTTCCCATGTAAACCAGGAATACGGTCAAGCCCGATAATAGAATAAATGTTTTAAACTGATTTCCCATTGTTGCACCTCCGTTTCAATTTGCAACATTTTGTTTGCATCTTGTGTTTTTTAAAATAAACATGACAATGAGTAGTCAAGAGAATTTTGTCGAGTTTTTGTTCGTTCTTTTAAGGTTTTATTTTTGTGATTACCCCAGCAAGAAGCCCCGGCAGGTCTCCCGGACGAGGAGCTACTGTAAGAAATGGAGTTACCAAATTCGCTTGTTTCCAGGTGTGAAAAACAAATTCTGAACAGAAATAGCGGTGAGCGTCCATAGAAACCCGACCCAACATGTTTTTCACCAGTGACCCAAAATCGTATTTGATGCCACTTGCGCATTTTGTCAGAGCAAATTCCAGAATGGAAAGCCTTTGTTTTTCGGTGGTGTTTATATGAAACCAATAGGCTTCTCCGTTATAGTTTGCCAGACGTTTAGAAAGAAGCCTTAATTCTAAGCCGGTTGACAATGCTTCAACAAGAAAAACTCTCTCCTGTAACCCTTCAGATATTTTTAATCTTATTACTAGAGAGGCATGGCTATAGGGAGTCCAGAATCTAATAAGTCGACTTATAATGCTATTACCTTTCCACAGTATAGCATCACCTGTCGTGATATGAGGTCTAGCAACAGAATATTTCATAAGTGGAATGGGTTTTTTCCTTTTCATACTGACTCCTTGTTTATTCGGTTTCGAGTCCTAAAGCGGAAAGTGTTGCCGGACCCACAATACCATCAACAATCAGGCCGTGATCTTGTTGAAAGGTTTTTACGATGTTGTATGTCTCAGGACCAAAAACACCATCTACGGTTAGTTCATATCCTATCCTTACCAATGCCTCCTGAACCCGTTTTACATCATCTCCTTTAAGGTAGGGAATTTGGAGTTTTAACAGCCTGAGTTCAGTATCCACTGCGGAACAGATAACAGGAGGAGAATTAAGGGTGGCTTCATCGAGCCTTATTCCTCTTATCCAGAGTGGGAGATTGAGGTCCCATCTGGATTCCGAAATAAGATTGAGAAAGGTATCCATTCTGTAAACGGTGCGTCTCAAGAGAATTATTGAGTGGTTGGCAAGCCATTCTCTTCTTGTACGAACGTAATTTTCAATCCACTTTTTTTCACCACAATCTTTTGGAAAACCGAATTTGCTAATCACTCTTTTTTTAATTCTACTCCATGAACCGTGAATATGGCTGTCGTAAACAACGGCCACACTTAGAACTAAGGACAAATCTAGAGTTTCGGCGGATTTAAGAGCGGGAGTCCAATAAATTCTATCAAAGAAGTCATCCTGTTCCTGCTGCATTACAGGATCTTTAGATACCTGCTCCAAAAGGTGTTTGAATTCAGAATCATAATCGAGCGAATAATCCTTCCTTTCTACCCTTTCGAGGTATTTTTCCACGTCCTTTTTATACAACGCGCCTTCATTTTCGCAGTAACTTTTAAGAAGAAGGAAAAGATTCCCGCTTGCTAGAGTAGTTTGTGATCTTCCATAGGTAAGATGCCCTGGATCACCAGGAATGACTGTGACCCTGCCATAATCACCATAGGGTGATCCCGTTTCAAATACATTTACTATTGCTTGGATTGTTCTTTTTTGCAAAGGCTTTATATTCATTCGTTTATCTTTTGGAGTGTTTTAATAATTCAGAAACCGATGTCTTGATTTATCAGAATTATTTTTATTCTTCCCTTTGGTGCAGATTTTTCTATTATACTCCACATGTTACAGATTCGCTCAGGACTTGAGCAGTTCTCGCACTCCGCAGTCTTCGTGCAAGGCGTCTTTCTCTTGAGGCGAATTGCGTTTACCGGTGCTGCAAATTCTTTGACTCTTATCATGGCCTCTTCCATATCAGAGACTATCTTGTTTCTTCCTACAACGATGACAACATTTTTAGGCCCAAAAGTGATGGCAGCCACTCTGTTTCCCATTCCATCTAAATTCACAAGAACACCGTTTTCAACAAGGGCGTTGGTTCCTGTTATATAAAGATCAACAAGGAGAGATCTACGCCTGCGATCCATCTTTTCAGAAGACGAAACTGTGGTATCGTAAGTGTCTATGACTTCTAAATTCTTAATTTTTTTGATGGAGTCATATATACCACATTCTACAACAGTCATGGAGCCTCCGAAGGAAATGCTCTTAGGCTGCAATTCCTCCACCATCTTTTTGATCACTAAATCTCTTGCTTCATCAAGGGTCTGGGCTATGTGGGCTTCGAAGTTGTTTTTTTCCAGGTTGTTTTTTACCTTTTGGAGCTTAATATCCCAGTAGTTTTTCAAAATTTCTTTCATGGTGAGTCTCCTCTAACTCCTAAGGTTAAAAAATTGATGGAAAATGCTTTATGACGTTTTATTCAACTCAATAGCATGTTATTAAACCTTATAACAAAAACCGGTTTTATAGGGGTATTAAAAAATGGAGCTATATTATGTTGAATGTGGTGAGGAACTTGTTGACGATGTTCCCTCACGAGACGAATGTCTCAAGCTGATAACTGAGACAAATATGCCGGCAAATATCAAGGCTCACAGTTTGGTCGTTGAAAGTCTGGCCGTGTCGATTGCCAGAATGTGCATTGGGAAAGGTTATGATCTGGATATGGACTTGGTTGTGGCTGGTGCATTGTTGCATGATGTTGCTAAGGCAAAGTGTATAGTAGAAAAGTGCAATCATGCTTTGGTTGGAGCACAAATTGTTAGATCATGGGGTTATCCCCGCGTAGCCATGATAATAGAGCAGCATATATCTTTGTGTTTGGCTGACATTGTTGCGTGTCCAACGGAGGCTTTGATAGTAAATTATGCTGATAAAAGGGTATTGCATGATAGGGTGGTATCTCTTAACGAGCGGTTTGAGGATTTAATTGCGCGGTACGGTACAACGGGGGAGCGGACAAGGGTTCTTAGGTATAAATGGCATCTTTATAGGAAATTGGAGGAACAACTTTCGAAAATTACAGGTGATGATATTGAAAGGCTGGGTTTGGATTAAATTTAACGGAGGTTGTAAATAATGAAATCTGCCAGATTTTTTATGGCTTTTTTACTATGTGTTTTCCTGTTCGTTCCTTTTTGCAGGCAAGTTCATGGAAAGAATATCGATAAGGTTTTGTTGACCCCGAATAGTGCAACTTTATGGGTTACGCAGGAACTACCGGTTAAAAATGGTAAAATTCAGTTTATTTTGCCTCCTCAAGCAGATCCTAAAAGTCTTCGGATCACGCTAAAAGAAGGACAAACCTTAAAACTGTCTGGACTTACTTACACGCTTATAGAAGAGCGGCAGGAGAAAAAGCTCGCGGAACTCAGAAATCAAATTGATAGCCTCAAGATAGAAATTGAGCGAATGAAAGCAAAGGCTCGAGCCATGGACAAAATTGTCGATGCCTGGATGGCTCAAAGCGATCAGAAATTTGAAAAAAGCGATGAAGCTACAAAATTTGTTTCCTCTTTGGAAAAAGCCTTGCTTGGTTTGTATGAAAAACGGGCTTTAATTGATGATAATCTTAGAAAGAAGAAAGAAGAACTAAAAAAACTTAAAAAACGATACAAAGATATCGCCGGTAGCTCGAAAAAGGCCTGGCAGGTTGTTTGCCCTCTGCAGGGTAAGAACATCGGCTCATCTGTAGCGTTGTCTTACAATTTTTTAATGAGAGAGGCAGGATGGAAACCAAAGTACTTTCTCGATGCCTATCCCAGGTCTGGTGAGATAAGGTTTTCTTTGCAGGCTGACATTTGGCAGCATTCAGGCTTTGACTGGAACAATGTCAATGTTTTCGTGGCTACATCTGAGATTCCCCTGTCCATTCGGCCTCCAGAACTTCCCCGGTGGATTATTCAGGCCTTTGAACCGTTAAGATCCAAAGGCAGGTTATTATCCAGCAAGGCGATGGCTCCTGCCTATTTTGATGAAAGACAAGCTTTTGAAAAGGATAAGATCACCTTTGAGAGCAAAACAGGTTACAGGGTATATCACCTTGGCAGATTGAGTGTGCCGGCAGGTAAAACCACGAGCGTTACTGTGGAAAATGAAAATTGGAAGGCTTCTTTTCGATATCTACTTAGACCCTACGTATCACCATGGGCTTTTGTCCAGGGAAAGGTTGATTTTAACGAAGAGATGGCCTTTCCCTTAGCCAAAGCATCAGTATCGCTGGAAGGTACCTACATTGGTGAACAAAACCTTAGTATTTTGGGCACAGAAAAAGTTTTTTCCTTTGGTCCTGACAAGCTTGTTAAAGCCAAAATGGTTCTGGAAAAAAGGCAAACTGGGGAAACGGGATTCTTTAAAGGGAAAAAAACTTTTTTATGGAAATGGCATTTTGAAATATCCAACCATCATAACTTTAAGGTTCTTATTCGTTTGGAAGAAAGAAAACCTAATGCTTCCGATGAAAGAATAGAATTCAAAGAGATACGCATACCCGATCTTCCGTTGGTAAAAGACAGAAAACCAGATAGGTGGATTTGGGAATTTAATTTGAAGCCTAAGGAAAAGAGAAAATTTTTCTTCATGGTCAAAGTACTTGTACCGGAAGATATGGAGGTAGACCCAGGCTGGTAACATGGGGAACTCGTAATGGAAAAAACCAGTATCACAATTGAAAGAGCGAAGAAATTATACGAAATATATGGCTCTCTGCTCCTGGAAAATCAGACATTTTCCATTCTATTGGACAAATACAAAAGAGCAATAGATGCAACCTTTAGAATCATGATAGATTTGGGCATAGTTAGCCAGTGTTACAGATGCGGGAGAACCCATAAGGGCAGTTGTTGTGCCCCAGAGGTGGCGGAGTGGTATGATGCAGAAACCCTTTTTGTAAACTTGCTTATGGGCTGCAGCTTACAAACTCAAAGTGCTTATGAAGGCCACTGCTGTTTTTTAGGACCTGACGGTTGCACTCTCCTGGCACGTCATTCCTTTTGTGTGAATTTTCTATGTGACCAGATTAAAAGTAGGCTTTCTCAATCAGACCTTGCTATGTTTTACAGAATAGCCGGAGTGGAAATTACAATCTCATCGGAAATCATGTCGTATTTTTTATTGTGGCGTAAAAGGGTTGATGGCGCGATTGTGGCGTGATTATGGCGCGATTATCCTGGCTAACACGACAACTTCCAGACAGTCGTTGTTTTTAAAAATTTGGCTTACAGTCTAACTATTCATATTTAAAGAGGAAAAAGGTAAACACCATTTTGGCACTCACTTTGCAACCTCATAATAAACAGAAAAAGAAACCAACTCTTTCCTCCTCGTCTCGCTAACCGGTCTAGCCCCGCCGGTTAGCATTTTTTTTGCCTGACAACATAAAAACTCCTAATTTTGAGATTTTTGAAATGTTATGTTAGTAGTGATTGTCTATTGTTTGTTTGGCGATTTTGTCGCATCTTTCATTTTCTGGGTGGCCCATGTGACCTTTTATCCATTGCCATTTAATGGTATGTATATTTGATAGCCTATCTAATTCTTCCCAGAGGTCCCGATTTTTTACTGGGGTTTTGTTAGCTGTCTTCCATCCGTTTTTTTTCCATTTATGTATCCATAAAGTTATGCCATTTTTGAGATACTGAGAGTCGGTATAGACGGCTACGCTGCATGGCCTTTTCAGCGCCTTTAAACCGTTTATAACTGCAAGCAATTCCATGCGGTTGTTTGTTGTATGGGGTTCGTGACCGGTTAATATTTTTTCTTTGTCTTTGTATTTCAAAATCGCCGCCCAGGCTCCTGGACCCGGGTTTCCTCTGCAAGCACCATCTGTGAAAATTTTTACTTCTTCAGTGTTGTTTGTCATAATAGGTACTTACTCAAAAACTTCTCCAAGGTTCTTCTATTGGCCCTGGATTTACCGAGATAATTCAGTAGGGTGTTCAGGGGGATTTCAGCTCTGGCCATTGCTGCGTGTCCGCCCGCAGTTCCTAGTGAGCCGAAGTAGCGAGTTAGGGTTTTTCCCGCGTTTTTTCTGTATCCGTCACTTCTGGCGATAATTATTAGAGATTCATCTACGATCCCAGCTGCTATACTCCAGGATATGTCGTAAATCTTTAAGAAAAACTCAGAGATAATAACTAAAATATCGGCAGAGTTAACCTTACCCAAGTACACTAAAATTTTATTTTTATGAACTTTTTTACGTTTTAATGCCTCTTCAAAAAATACCAGGTCTTCCAGGGATATGTCGGATATCTCTATTTTCGTCAAAACACTATGATTAGCCAGAGGATATAAGTTCAAAAAGGCTTTTATATCTTCTTCTATGGTATGTCTTTCGAAATTTCTCGTATCAGTTTTTATACCGTAAAGTAATGCTGTAGCAAGGGATTTTGATGGTTTGATTTGGGCTGCTTTTAAATATTCCGTCATTATAGTGGAGGTGGAGCCATAATTTGGTCTTATATCAATAAAAATTTTATTTTCTTCATCGTTGTTTTGGTGCGTCAATGGATGATGATCAATAATTGTAGTAAAATTTATGCTCTTAAAGATGTCATTATGATCAGGCTGGCCATCCACTAAAACAAACTTTGAAAATTCATCGATGTCTATATCATCATAATAAGTAACAGGAATTTTTAATAGTTTTACCATGGAAATGTTATTGAGCCTCTTTATTTGTCGGATGGCAACAATAGATGAAGATGCCACGTGTCTCCACAGAATTCTTTTTAAGGCCCACGCTGCTCCCAGAGCGTCTGGATCTGGATCAATCACGATGGCAACCTTGTCATCAGAGCTAAAGAGGTTGTAAAGAGCTTCCAGGCGAGCTTTTTTGCTTTTGAAGTGACGAGCGTCCATTATCTTTTTATCGAATTTGCATTAGGACAAAAAAAAAGCGGAAAATTTTCCGCATTCCACCTGGAGCGGGAAACGGGATTCGAACCCGCGACTTCAACCTTGGCAAGGTTGCACTCTACCACTGAGTTATTCCCGCTCCATCTTCATGTGCACTTCTTATATAAAGAGCTTTATATAAGTAGTCAAGAGTTAATTAGTTTACATGTACTTCCTAATTTGACATGGTCTCTTGTTTTGATTAAATGATTGTGCATATTTTGACGAAGTGGCTTGAAAGGAGTTACAGTGGAACTTTACGAAGTAAAAATAATTGCCGATTTTTCAGCGGCACATCAGTTGCGTAATTTTAAAGGAAAATGTGAGCAACTTCACGGTCATAATTGGATCGTGGAGGTTGTGGTTAGGGGCACCGAATTGGATGAAAGCGGGGTTTTACTGGATTTTGCCGAACTTAAGCAGGCGACCAGAGATTTGCTAGAAGAGCTGGATCACCATTTTTTGAATGATCTCCCTGCTTTCAGAGAACAAAATCCGTCTTCTGAAAACATTGCAAAGTACATTTTTTGCGAATTAGAAAAAAGATTTAATAGTGCTACAAGGTGGATTTATTCGGTGACTGCCTGGGAATCTAAAAATGCATGTGCAACGTATTACGGTAAAGGAGCAAAACATGGCTAGGCAAAGAATTGGTGGTCTTTGTCTGTTTGTGATTTTAACAGTTTTCGTTGTGGGCTTTTTGATGATTTTTTCTGGAAATGTCTTCAGTTTGCAGCGCTACACTTTACTTCCTGAAGAAGAACAGGGCTCCCACTACCGAAAGGAACATGGCCGGATGGGTGTGAAACATTCCGGAGGGGAAAATACGGCTCATATGGCTCCTGCTCATGAAGGAGTGAAACATAGGGAGAAAGGCCCTATTGTAAGATCTGAAGCTACCATTCCTCTGGTGGCGGAAAAAAGAGGAAGGGTAACTGAAGAGGAGCGATTGAAAACCTTTGCACCAACCCCACCGCGTACTACACCATTAAAAAGTGGGCATATGCCGTCTCATGCCGCAGGTAAAATGCCCGTTGAGCATCCTGCTAAAGCACCTCATGCAGCTGCTACAGCAGCAGGTCATGAGGCTCCAATGATGGCTGAGCATGAGGAAGATCATGTGGTATTACCACAAATTTCTCCTATACCTGGCGTTACTTTTGTTGAGACCATGATAAGACTGATGGAACACGAATTAAAAGGAAGATTTTTGGGATGGCGGCCAAACGATTTGATTATTGGTAGATTTACGGACAACATTAATAACTTTCAGTTGGGCGTTTTGGAAGCCATGAGGTTCACTACTCTTAGGCTGAAAGATAGCCTAACCAGGATGGGTGAGGCTGACGCCTATGACAGGGATCTTGAAGATGCCTTGAATCTCCTTATGAATAAAGCCACTGAATTTTGGTTCCCTTCAGCTGAAAGCTCGTATAGTGAAGCGATAGATCATTTGAAGAAATTCCTGAAAAAATTAAAAACCGGTGAAAGGAGATTTTACTACCGAACGGATAATTTGCTTGCTTTAATTGTCTCCTATAGCGACTTGCTTGGCAATGTTAATAGGACATTGATTATGGATAAACACGCCGATGGCCGCCCGGTGAGCTGGTTTGAGACGGATGACTATTTTTATTATGCCAAAGGTGTGGCACACGTGATGTACGAAATTCTGAAGGTTGTTCGAGTAGGTTTTAAAGAGCAGCTTGTTACCATTGATGCTGTTGAAATAATGGATCACATCCTTCATGAATTGCATAGAGCTGAAAAGATGGATCCGTGGATTGTCCTTGACAGTGATCTTGATGGCCTGTTTGCTAACCATCGAGCTAACCTAAATGCTCCCTTAAGTGAGGCAACTCACTTAATGTCAGTGATGAGCAGGTTTTAGGAGGGTTTGTCATGAGTTATGAAACATTGTTGGTAGAGATTAGTGCGAACAAGGTTGCCACTATTACTTTAAATCGGCCGGACAATTACAATACCTTTACCTTCACTCTTGCAAGGGAACTCGACAGTGCCCTGTGGGATTTGGATTCAAACCCAGATGTCAGGGTGATCGTAATTAAAGGAGCGGGCAAGGTCTTCTGCGCGGGAATAGATGTAAAGGATTTTTTTGATAAAACGGCTATGGAATACCGTGAGTGGGTTGAATGTATGGAACGTCCACTTGTGTCTATTAGTAAGTTGACTAAGCCAGTTATTGCTCAAGTTCATGGTGTTGCTGCTGCCAATGGAATGGGACTGGTTGCTGCATGTGATCTTGCCGTTGCTGGCGAAAAGGCGCGTATGGGGTTAACCGCTATTAACGTTGGTCTCAATTGTGTGGGCCCTGTGGTTGCTGTTAGAAGGTCTATTGGTAGAAAAAAAGCCCTAGAGCTTTTGCTTTTTGGGGAGTTGATTGGGGCAGATGAAGCTCTGCAGCTGGGACTTGTAAATAAGGTTGTTCCCGATGAAAAACTTGACGAGGAAACCAGAGCCTGGGCGGAGAAACTGGCTGAAAAAAGCCCCATTGCGGTAAAATTGGCAAAGACTGGCTATTATGTGGCTGAAGATATGGATTACTACAGGGCTTTTGATTATATGAATGAGGTTTTTACGAGACTTTGTTGTACTGAAGATGCCAAAGAAGGGGTAAAAGCCTTTTTGGAGAAACGCAAACCGGAGTGGAAGGAAAGATAACTTTGTGAAAATATGAGTTTTTTGGAAAAAGCATATATTATAGCGTTAAGGAAGATTGTGATTTGCAATAAGGTTTATATTGTTCGTAATGTCTTCCTGGAATTTATGTCTATATGAAATTCAAAACAGGCCGATGAGATAGAGGATAAAAAATAAAGAGTTATGAATGTTAATGTTTTGGTGGAGGTGTTTAAACTTTTTAATTTAAAGGAGGGATTTTGATGCTTAGAAGAATTGTTGTGTTTGGTCTTGTGGTATCATTTTTGGTTTTTGTAGGAGTGTCCGTCTTGCGGGCAGAAGAGAAGGCTACGCCTCAGGAAGTTATTCAGAAGGTACAGGAAGCTGCTAAGTTTTTAGCTGAGAAGAAAGAAGCGGGGCTTGAAGAGTTTAACAAGAAAAATGGTAGGTGGGTTTGGAAAGATACTTATGTATTTGTATTTAATTGTGAAAAAGGGACGGCTGCTGCCCATCCTATTAAGCCCAAGTTGGTTGGTAAAAATTTGCTGGGGGTTAAGGATATAAAGGGCAATTTGTTTTTCGTTCAGTTGTGCGAAGTGGCTAAGAAACCTAAAGGTGGTTGGGTCGAATATTGGTGGCCAAAACCAGGAGAAAAGACCCCTTCTAGAAAAATCACATACATACTTCAGGTTGAAGGGACCCCCTACCAGGTTGGAGCTGGTGTTTACGACGATACAATTTCTCTTGACGAATTAAATAAAATGCTGGAGTAAACAACTATTGAGTTTGTTTAAAGGGAGGCTTTGCCTCCCTTTAATTTTTTGTCTTAGTGAGGAGGGTGAGGAGGAGCAATGAAGATATCTATAAAAATTGCTGTGTTAGTAGTGCTTGCTCTGGTTATGAGTTTTCTTACCTTTGGGGTTACTCTATATTTCAACCAGCAAGTCCAAAATAAATTTCAGATACTTTCCCAGTTGGAGGACTTCAAAATCGCAGTTCTAAATGCCATCATTAATGAGAAGGACTATCTAAAACAGAGGGATCTAAAAATAGGGCAGCAGGTTTTCAAATACTGCGACAGTAGTTTGCAGATAATCTCTCGCGTACAGAGTGATACTACTGGTTTAACCGAGAAACTTACGGGCATATCTAGCCTTTTGAAGGAATATAAGCAGGATTTTTCAAAGATTCTCGAGAATGAGCAGGCGATATTAGAACATCAACGGGAATTTAATGAAATCTTTAAAAATCTAAAAAAAATATCCAAAAAAACCTCAGATGTAATTGAATCAACAGTTGCAATGGCCTACATAGAAGAGGGTGAAGTACGATCAGAGTATAACACATTGATGACGGCCAATAAAAGTATAATAGCTCTAACAAGTGAGCTGTATTTGAGTTTAAATGAGGATTTGTTGTTAAATAACAATGAAAAAGTATTTTTAAAAACCTATGAGCAAACTATAAACACCCTTCAAAAAGAAGCAAAAAATATAGCCTTCCTTGTTAAAACGCTTAAAGAGCCAATCTATGAAGAATATTCAAGGCATGTTTCTGAATTTATACCAGATGCTAAAAAAATTTTAAATCATATTTATAAACATTGGCAAGAAAATGTTCAATTAGTGTCGCAGCTTAACAATGTGAGAACAAAAATTTTAAAAAGCAGTGATAAACTGCTTAATCAATTGGTTTCTGATCTTCAACGTGCAAGGAAAAATAGCCTAACAATGAACATGGTCCTCGTTGGGTTGACTCTTGTTATTTTGATTGTTGTGGCGGTATTTCTTGGTAGATCTATTACAGGACCAATAAATAGTGTAGCTCACAGAATGAGGGATGGAGCGGACGAAATCGAAATGGCCGTTGAACAGGTGGCGGAATCCAGTCAAACCCTTGCCGAGGGAGCAAGCAGACAGGCAGCCTCCCTTGAAGAAATATCATCCTCTCTTGAAGAAATGTCTTCCATGACCCAACAGAACGCAGAAAATGCTTCTCAGGCCAATGCAATGATGATGGAAACCACTCAGGTCGTTGGCAGAGCTGATAAGTCTATGGATGAGTTGACCAGGGCCATGAACATGATTTCGGAGGCTAGTGAAGAAACATCCAAAATAATCAAAACTATTGATGAGATAGCCTTTCAAACCAATTTGCTTGCCTTAAATGCAGCGGTTGAAGCTGCTCGAGCGGGTGAGGCGGGAGCCGGCTTTGCTGTGGTTGCCGATGAGGTTCGTAGTCTTGCCATGAGAGCAGCTGAAGCGGCTAAAAATACGGCTGATTTGATTGAAAGCACTTTGGTTAAGGTTCGAGAAGGATCGGCTCTTGCCGAAGAAACCGGTAAGGCCTTTAGTGATGTAACTCAGATGTCTGAAAAAGTTGCAAGTTTAATTGCTGAAATATCAACTGCTTCAAGGGAACAGGCAGAAGGTGTATCTCAGATAAGTAAGGCTATTCAAGAAATTGGAGATGTTGTGCAAACAACGGCCGCTAACTCAGAGGAATCTGCCAGCGCTTCTCAAGCTATGAAGGAGCATGTTAAACAGATAAAACAGCTTGTTACGGAATTGCTTTCTCTGGTGTACGGCAAACATGAAGTTTATCGCTTGGATAGAGAAGTTACCGCTGGAACAAAAAAACCTGCTACTGTAGCATTACGCGGAACCAGCAATAAAGTCAAACAAGCCACTTTGCCGGCAAGGGCTCGTGAAAAAGGAAAAAAAGAAGATGCTGTTGAAGCATCTCCAGAAGAAATTATTCCCCTTGATGATGAAGAAGGATTTAAAGATTTCTAGCGAGGAAGCTTTTTAAAGCTTCCTGGCGGTTAAGTATAATCCCCCCTACTGCGACTGGTGCGAAGGGGGGATTAACCCATAGGGTTTACTTGTCGCTCATTTCCCTCATTTTTCAGGATAACGCACTTACACCAAAGTTTGCATAAAAACAGGTAATTAGAGGTTGTGCTTGTCATTTCGGTTCATTTCAGTTTTGTCGGATACAATGGTTCCTACAAGCTTTTTGAGCTTTGCAACGGCCATGTTGTATTCATAAACGGCTTTATAATAATCATCTGCCGTTCTTGCGTATATACTCAAGCCATCGAATACATCCTTTCCGGAGCCGATTCCAAATTTGAAATTGGTAAAACTTAGAATCAAAAGAGCTCTTCCTGCCTTTCTGGATTCCCAGCTAGATTCCAGATTTTTTTTGGTTTCAAGGACCTTTGCGTAGGCTTCTTTTACTTTCAACTCAATTCCCTGTTTCGCCTCTTCAAATTGCTTTTCCAGACTCAGGTATTCAGCTCGCTTTCGGGCAACTTCGGCCCTGGTTTCAAAAACGTTCATGTTCCACTTCAGAGCGAGTGCCGCTCCAGCGCTAAAGTAATTGTACTCATCATTTAAAAAAGGATTGTCTTGGTCTTCTCTCCCTGGAGCCACCGCATATTTTACACCACCTACTGCCAGAAACATGGGATAAAATTTGGCTTTCTCCGAGAGGTATCTTTCCTTTGCTGCCTGAACAGCCGCTTTTAAGCGTTTAAGAGTGGAATTGTTGTTTTTGGCGAGCTCAATGTATTCTTCTTCCGTTGCCAGTTTTATTTTCACGGGTTTTATTCTTTTATCGGCGGGTTCGAAAGATGATGGAGTTTTCCAGCCTGTAATTTTAATAAGCGAACTTCTGGCCATGCTCATTTGTCTTTCTATATTCCTTACCCCCTGTTCCATACCAGAAAGGCCTATTTTCAATTTAAGGACATCGGCTTCAGTAACATTTGTTTTTCCTTTGTCCAATCTTTCCTGGGCAATATCATAAGCTTCTTTAAATCTATCTTTCAGGTCTTTTAGAGATTTGTGCAGTTGTTTGGATAGAACCAGCCCGTAGTAAAGCTTGTGTACTCTGTAAACAATATCTTCCAGAGTCAGTTTGTAAGCAGCCTTTTCGACTTCTACTCCTTTTTCCGCTGCCTTAATTCCATGTTTTAAGCGACCAAAAGTTACAAGTGGCAAAGAAAACTGAAGATCTAGTTTGTTAAAAAAGCCGTAATGATCGTCAATTGTATCGCCCGTAATTGCGTCTCCTTCGGCATCCGGCACAATTCCCATCAAGTTGAAAAGTTCTAGCTTAGGCCATTTTTTTAGTTTTGCAGTTTTGAAATCCCACTGCGCACTTTCTAAATCATATTTGCTTTTCTGGATTGAAGGGTAATTCTTTATGGCGAGTTTTACGCATTCATCCAATGATACTTTTTGAGCAGAAGCTTGATTGTACAAGTAAAAAAACATTATGAATGCAATTAAAACCCGGTATAGTTTGAATTGAGATGCATTCATCGGTTCAACCTCCCCAGAATATCGGTTACAAAATACAGGCTATAAGTTATAAGTGATATCTACAATTTTTGTTTCTCAGGATGCAATTGTTAATTTTCGGAAGATTAGCTGGGACCATTTTTTCTCCGAGCGTGCATCAGGATAGCCGGCAATCCAAACAGGGACAAGAACCAGGCGATTCCAACGGAAATAGCAACCAAGACTCCCAGAGTAAAAATGCCGTAGTGTTTTGCCAGCATAAGGCTTCCAAAGCCTATCATTGTAGTCCACGATGTTAGCGAGATTGCTCTTACCATACCGCCTTCAACCGTATCCTCAGGGTTTTTGTTCTTTTCGAGATACCTGTGGACTATGTGTATACCATCATCAACCACGATACCCAGAACAAGTGGCATGGCTATCAGGTTTGCCAGGTTGAAAGGTATATTGGCAAACCCCATAAAACCCAGTGTCCACAGTACGGTGAAGATCAAGGGAATCATGGCATAAAAGGAGTAGAGAGGCTTTCTAAAGGAGAGCAGGATAACCACAAATATAACCAAAAAGGCATATATGCTTCCTTCGAGATAACCCTTTTGCATAGCTTTTATTGCGATATAACCCACTACAGGGGATCCAGTAACCATAGGATCTATTGTTTGAAGCTCTCTAACGAACTTTTCCATGTTTTCCTTTTCCCAGATATTTTTTTTCGAATAAATCTGGATCAAATAGGAACCACTTTTTCCTTTGAAACGGGCTAAAAGTTGGGAAGGGACATCTTTTTCTGTTAGGGGGCCATCGGGATTAACGTTATTTCTCAAAAGATCAAATTTTTCTTTAAAATCATCAAAAAGATTTTTTTCAAATTCCATAAGCCTGTCTGCAAATACTTTGTTGTTTTCTCTCCCCTTCAGTACGTTAAGGGCATTCAATAAAGCAATCCTTGTTGAAGCTATTTCCTGTTCATCTGGCTTTTTAGCAGGATCCCATTTGGTATCGCTTCTGAGTTTAAATTTTATTTTTTCCAGAAGTTCTACTATCTCACTTATATCAACCGGTTCAGGTTCCAATTCTGTTAACTCGATTTGAGGAACCAACGGGGCAAGAGATTTAACAAGTTTTATTCGGGTAGCTTGGTTTTCGGGAATTAAATCTGCAAGACTATCAACCTTGCGAACTGTTGGGAGGTTTTCGAACTCTCTATGTTTTCTTCGAAGTTCTTCCAGACTTTTTGCTGTTGTTACTGCAAACCATGAAGATCTTCCCGATTTACCAATTATCTTTTCTTCCCAGATTACTGATTCAGTACCTTTTGCTTGAAGCTTTAATAGGTTGTAGTCGAAGTATATATATTTTATGAACAACAGGCTCGTTATCGTTAAGAGTAGACATAGAACTTCAACTATTCTGTAATGATGTACCACCTTTCGAACGAATGGAACATCAAGGCTAATGTTTAGTTTTCGCGTCGTTTGCTCCGTTAGGCAATTTTCCACAAGAGACAATAGGGCGGGAAGAACGGAAAAAGTAGCGATAAGCGAAAGTAAAACTCCCGAGCCGGCAATGAAACCCAGTTCTTGAATCCCTCTAAATTTAGCAAGAAGCAGGGCAAAAAAGGCTAGAGTGGTTGTAATAGCTCCCAGAAAGATACCTTTACCTGTTATGGATGCCGATTTGTGAAGAGCTTCCAAACAGTGGTGTCCAAGGTCTCTTTCTTCAGTGTATCTGGCGACCAGATGAATACCAAAATCGACACCAAGTCCCAAAAGGATTGGAGCAAATGTTACGGATAGGATATTCAAGGAACCAACCGTGAGAGTGAGCCATCCGAAGGTCCAGCCTATTGCGATAATGAGAGTAACCATAACAAGGAGGGGATTATATATCTGCTTAAAAACAAGCATAAACAAAATGGCTATTCCAGCTAAAGCAACAACTGTGGCTATTTTGGTATCGGTCATTGCCCGAACCATTTCATCGGTAGCCAGAGCAACCCCACCAGTTACACCTGCCTTAAGATCAGGAAATGAATTTTTTTGCAAAAGGTTGATATGGTATCTTAACCTTTCTATAGCTTCCTTTTTCTTGGTAAAGCTTTTTTTCTGACTTAAAGCCTCCAGGGTAATGTAAAGAAATCTTTCATCGTCAGATACTAGGAAACCGTCGTATGAAAACTTTTTGCTGGCTTTAAAAAAAGTATCCCACGGGCTGTGAAAGTGATAGTTTTCCCCAATTGAGAGTTTCATTTCGGTTAGTAAGGATCGGAGAAAACTCAGATCCACCGGATCTTTTGGTTTTTTACTTTCATGCTTTTCATTTTCTTTGCCCAGAAAACCGCTGACAAGATGACTGACTGTAGCTTCACTTATCTTTTGATTTACATACCTTAAAATGGTTGTGATTGATGGTTCGAAGGCGAGTTCTTCAATAAGTTCTCCATAATCTTTAAGCTTTTTGTTTATGTCCGTAAGTTCTTTTTCGGATAAAAACAGAAGCTTTTTCCCCTCCAGAGATGATGTATCTATCCGGTAAAGGATATTTCTGAAATATTTTGGTTCTTTCTCGAGTTTTTCCGCTAGGATGGTCGCAAACTTTTTCATCCTGTCCAGGTTGTTTCCTTCCACCACAACAATGACATTGGTAAGCCTGCCAAAGTCCTCGGAAATCTCTTCATAGCGTTTGACTGCGGGCTCATTACTGCTTACCAGATCATTTCGGCTGGTCTTGAAATCCAGTTTTGTCGCCGTAAATAGAATGGAAAGCATAAATGTGGTAACAGCTAAACCCAGAACACGCTTGGGATGGTAGGCAGACCAGATGGCCAACCGATATAGGGTATTATGCGTGAAATCTACGATGTTTTTCATGCAGGCTATCCCTTTAACGATTAAGTTCTATAATTCGTTTTAAATCAAGCGGTGCTTCTGATTCGCCTCTACATGCGTACCAGCATTCTGTGCATTTTGTGGGCAATGTTTTCCTGTGGTCATATTCTGTCCAGTGACCAAGTATTTCCTTTTCCGAACATCTTCGAACAAAACCGTTAGGGGTAATATGAGCCCACTTTATTCCTGCCGTACACCCCTGGATTCCGCCCAGTTTTATATATTCCGGGATTTTAAGGAGATAATAGTCGGAATTGGTAATGTTACGGAATTTTCTTTTAAGATAGATAATTTCGGCTATTGCGTCTTCCAATCTATGAATAAGATTCAGGTCCAGCTTGTGGGAAAAGTTTTTATTCTTGAAGGGGTTGTATGTACTGAATGAGACTTTCCAGCCGTAATCGTGGGCAAGCATTATTATGTCTCTGAGATAGTCGATATTATCCTTCATTATAATGGTGTTGAAACACAGATTGTCGATTTCAGTTAAAGGTAATGTTTTTATAAGACCTCTGATGTGTTTCCAGAGGCCGGTGACGTTTCTCATGGCTTCGTGTCTTGAATCCGGGAAATCAAGAGAGATGGAAAGCTGAGTTAGTCCCGCATTCCAAAGTCTCTTTGCTCTGTCTTCATTCAACAGAATGCCGTTTGTTATGCAGTTTATATAAACGAAGCGATTTTTTGATGTTATTCCATGTATGATATTTTCAAGATCTCGGCGTAGAAGAGGTTCACCACCTGTGATCGTGATATGAAGGGGATCAAATTTTTTGACAATTAAGCTATAATCATCGAGCCTTTTTTCATTGCCCTTGTTTTTCCAATAGTCACAAAAGTTGCATCTAGCATTACACTTCTTTGTAACCTCGATATGCAGACTAAACAGTTTTTTGCCCATAAGCATAGAAAAGAACTTTATGCTGCCTTCTGTTATGGCCTTT
>JALXAE010000315.1:30445-32395 GCA_026992355.1 Syntrophobacterales bacterium
CATCCTGAATCTAGTTCCATTGCTTACCGTAAGGTCTTTTGATATAGGGAATTGGTTTGTTTATTACAATGAAAAACTACTAAAAGTAGGTATGTATTGCTATGGCTGGCCATTCGGAAAGAAGAGCTGCTTTTGTCACTGGGGCAACGGGTTTTATCGGAAGCCATGTGGTGAAATGTCTTTTGGAAAAAGGTTGGAAGGTACGAGCATTGTCGAGACGGAAAATTCTCCCCAGCTTCCTTTATTTACCCGGGGTTCAATGGGTTTTGGGGAATGTTTTGGATAGATCATCACTCGAAAGGGGTATGGTTGGTTGCGATTGTGTATTTCATGTTGCTGCAGATTACCGGTTATGGGCAAAAAATCCTGCTGAAATTTACATGAACAACGTGACCGGCACAGAAAATGTTTTGTACGTTGCAAAGAAATTAGGAATTCCTCGAGTGGTCTACACGAGTAGTGTTGGGGCTTTGGGACTAAATCGAAATAGAAGTCCCGCTGACGAAATGACCCCGGTTGGTTTGGAAGATATGGTTGGGCATTATAAACGTTCCAAGTTTCTGGCGGAGCGAGTTGCCGAGAGGTTTTTTCATGATGGACTTTCCGTTGTCATTGTTAATCCAAGTACACCGATAGGTCCAGGAGACCACAAGCCTACCCCTACAGGTAAGATTATTTTAGATTTCTTAAATGGTCGAATGCCGGCCTATGTTGATACAGGTTTAAATTTTATACACGTAAAAGATGTAGCAGTAGGCCATGTTTTGGCCTACGAGAAGGGGCAAAATGGGGGAAAATATATACTGGGTAACAAAAATATGACCCTGAAAGAATTTCTCCGGCTTCTTTCCATCATCACTGGTTTTCCTGAACCCAGGATTAAATTACCCGTTAACTTAGTAATGCTAATTGCTTTGCTCTGTGAGAGCTTCGCCAGAATTTCCGGTAAACCTCCTAGTGTTCCACTGGAAGGAGTCAGAATGAGCAGACACTTCATGTTTTTCGATTCAAGCAAGGCTGTTAACCATCTTGGACTGCCTCAAACTCCCATTGAAAAAGCAGTAAAAGAAGCGGTTGCTTGGTATGTTTCAAAAGGTTATGTTCGTCGTGATAGGTTAAGCAATAATTTGCGTTCCATGCGTATCGACTGTTAATTGTTGTAAGTTGTGGAGGTAACGGATGCGGTTTCCTTTGACTTTAAATCTCCCGATGGCGTGGTATGTTTTTAAAAACAGGTTGAACGGTACCGACAAATTTCCACTGGTTCTGATGTTAGAGCCTACTCACAGGTGTAATCTTCAATGCAAGGGATGTGGTAGAATCAGGGAATATCATGATACTTTGGATAAGGAGATGACTCTTGAAGAATGCCTTGAAGCTATAGATGTTACAGGGACACCTGTTGTTACCATAACAGGAGGTGAGCCTCTTCTTTATTCTCATATTCAAGAACTGGTTGCTCAGGCTTTGCAAAGAAAACGCAACATATTTTTTTGCACCAACGGTCTTTTGCTTGAAGATGTTCTACAGGATTTTAAACCTCACAGGAGGTTTTTCTGGAATGTTCACTTCGATGGTACGGAAAAAATTCATGATGAAATTATAGGAAGAAGTGGTGGTTTCAGGCGAGCTTTGCATGCTGTGAAAAGCGCCAAAAGACGAGGCTTTAGGGTTACGACTAACACCACTGTTTATCGGGAAACAGACATAAACGATCTTGAAAGGTTATTTGTTATTCTTTCTGAAGCTGGGGTTGATGGAATTCTGGTGGCTCCAGGTTTCAGTTACACAGAAGTAGAGGAAGAGATTTTTCTAAATAGGCAAGGGATAATAGAGAAATTCAAAATAATTAGAACTTGGTCTAGAAGATTTCCAATAATTAGCAATCCCATATATTTGGATTTTTGTGCCGGGCTTAGAAACCTCAGATGCACACCCTGGGGGAACCCC
>JALXAE010000316.1 GCA_026992355.1 Syntrophobacterales bacterium
GTACTGTGTCAATATCCAGTCTAACGTATTCCTCTCCACCAATAGGCTCAGTCCCCGGTTCCCTCTCTGACTTTTTCCAGAAATTAATAGAACATTCTCTTATGGCTTCCACAAACCGCTTATTCTTTCCAATGAGATCTAACCTCTGGCGGAGTGTTTCTGCTGATGGTACCTGCTTCAAACCCGTAAGTGTTGTAAAAGAACCATCGTCTTTAAAAACCCGTACATGTTCATAATCGCTTTTGCCCTGAGCCAGAAGACAACAATAAGTAGCCAGAACATCAAAATCACTTATATGGATATGGGCATGGGACTTTTGAGAACTCTCTTTTGCTGCTTTATTCTGTCCAGCTCTCTTGAAAAAATTTATAATCAACACAAGGCCACCATAGTTCACGGTTCCATCTGAAATATGCTCAATTCTCGTTATTTTCATTCGTGTTCACTCTCTAGGTGAAAATTTGTCTTCCACACAAGTAATCCATAACACTCTGAAATTACATTATTTCTTTAGTCGATTTACTATTACTCAGTCAACAATTACTATTGCTACTTCACGGATTCAGGTTTACATACAACAAATAGTCAGAACAGCATGGCAGGCAACAAATACTGGCTCATCGAAACTTTTACAAAAGACAAAACCTTCACCGCTGAATTTCTCTCTGAGGTGGGAAATAGGTGGGAAATTCGAAAATCTCAACTCGTTCGGCTTTCTAAGTTGTTGACTTTACTGGAGCCGGCGACCGGATTTGAACCGGTGACCTGCTGATTACGAATCAGCTGCTCTACCGCTGAGCTACGCCGGCTTAAGCGGACTTTGAGGCCATATATCACGCAACGATTTTGTCCGTCAAGCCGATTGGCTTCGAAAACAGACAGAAAAATTTCTATAACTTTCAAGGGTATGATGGTATTAGACTTGGTTGCTAATTTGAGTATATCGGCATATCTTATGGACGAAGATTGCTAACAGTCAAAATTTTTGGCAACTGGAGACTAAGTTGAAAATAGATTTATCACCTGAGCAAGAAAGGGCGGTGCGGTGTATCGATGGACCTGTTTTAGTGTCTGCTGGTGCAGGTAGTGGTAAGACTAGAACTCTAACTGCAAAAATTGCCTATCTTGTCAACAAATGTAATGTGGACCCTGCCAGGATTCTTGCCATTACTTTTACGAACAAGGCGGCCGACGAGATGAAAAGTCTCCTTCAAAAGCTCACCGGGTGGTCTCATGATGCATTTCCATGGGTTCGTACATTTCACAGTGTTTGTTTTAGGATCCTTCGCAATGAATGTGAAAAACTTGGATATTCTCGTCCTATATCCGTACACACTGAATCTCATCAAAAGAGTCACTTGAGAAAAATATTGTTTAAATTAAATGTTGATAAAAAATACTTAAATTCCATACATTACATTATATCAAGAGCAAAAAATAGCGGAAATCCCAAGGAATTTCTTGAGCGGCATAAAACCATACCGAACATCATTGATATTTACAACACGTACAACGAAATGCTTAAGGAAAATAATGCAGTTGATTTTGATGATATTCTCCTGCTTGTTAAGGATTTATTTTTACAGTTTCCAGAAGTAAAAAAGTACTACCAGGATATGTTCGATTATGTCCTTGTTGATGAGTTTCAGGACTCCAATCGGCTTCAAAACGAGCTTATGGAGCTTATAGTCAAGGATGGAAATTTCACAGTAGTGGGTGATGATTATCAGAGCATATACCAATTCAGAGGTGCCGAACCCGAGTTTTTTATAAACTTTCCCTTTAAATTTCCTAATGCGAAAATTTTCAAACTTGAAAGAAATTATCGTTCTACAAAGCCTATAGTAGCAGCAGCGGATGCTCTTATTGCAAATAATAAGTTCAGATTGGAAAAAAAATGCTTCAGTACCAAAGAAGGTCCCCCGATATTGGCTTGCCAGTTTTATAATGAAGATGATGAGGCTCAATGGATTGCAAGACAGTGTTTTAAATATCACCATAATTTAAATCTTCCCTGGGCTGAAATGGCTGTTCTTTATAGGACGCGGTTTTGTTCTCTGGCTTTTGAAAAGCGCTTCAGAAAAGAACAGATACCCTATCATATAATAGGTGCCCGAAGTTTTTATGAAAGCAAAGAAGTTCAAGATATAAATGCCTATCTTATTAGTGCTGTTAATCCTAGAGACGATATAGCCTTTGAACGTATTTTGAATGTGCCTCGTCGGGGAGTGGGTCCTGCTACTCTCAAGAAGATTCAAGCTTTTCGCAAGCCGGGTACATCGCTTCAGGAAGCATGCTGGCTTGCTCTTCAAGCAAATGTTCTCTCAAAAAAAGTTTCTTCAAAGCTTTCTCTTTTGCGTTCCCAATTGCGCCAAATAGGAGAATCTACCCCGTTAGAGGCTATCGAAGCCGTTATAAACGAAGTTGGTTATCGTGAATACCTTGAACTCTATTCTGAAAATTCAGAAGATTTTTTAAACCGAATGGGAAATGTAGAACAGCTTCAGTATATTGCTTCGCAAAAGAATTCCATAGAAGATTATCTGGAGGAATCCTCTTTGGTGCGGGAAGATCAAGATGATGAGGATGGCAAAGTTGATGGCGTGAAACTTCTCACCTTCCACGCAGCAAAGGGACTGGAGTTTAAGGTAGTGTTCGTTGCAGGGGTTGAAGAGGGGTTGTTGCCTCATTGGAGATCCATTATCACGGAAGATGGAATCGGGGAGAAAGCTAAAGGAGTTGAAGAAGAAAGGCGTTTGCTTTATGTGGCAATGACCAGGGCCGCCGAGATGCTTCATTTGACCTGGGCAATCAGAAGGCAGGGAAACCAAACCAGAGCCAGCCGATTTATGTTTGAACTACCTAAAGAACATATAGTTTACAAATGTTTCACGGAGAACCGAGGAGATATAATATGACCAC
>JALXAE010000317.1 GCA_026992355.1 Syntrophobacterales bacterium
TCAAACTCGACTCAGTAAGGATCGCCCCAGCTATTCCAAATACGATTGATACCAAAACGGGAGCCATTGCATTGGGAAGCATGTGCAGAAAGATTATTCTTTTATGAGACGCACCAAGAGCTTTTAATGCCAGAACAAAATCTAGTTCCTTAAGTTTTAAGAATTCAGCTCTCATGAATCGAGCAATTCCTGTCCAACCCGTAAGCCCTATAACAATCATGATATTGTATATGCTTGGCGGTAAAAAAGCTATAATAGCGATTATGAGGAAAAAAGTAGGAACAGTTAGCAGTATCTCAATTGCCCTGTTTACTAAGTCGTCTATCCAGCCCCCAAAATAACCAGCAATCCCGCCCAGAACTATTCCTATCACCGCGGCAATCCCAACTGCCACAACACCTACCGAAAGGGAAATTCTTGCTCCATAAATCATTCTACTTAAAACATCCCGACCTCTATCGTCCGTACCAAACCAGTGTTTTTTGTTTGGGGGCTTGAGAATCTCAAACAGATTATACTCTGTGGGAGAGTATGGTACTATAGGCCACAAAAACCATCCGGAAAAAGGTTCTGAAACTTTTTGAAAGACAAATCCCTTTTTCTCATTTCTCAACTTTTTCCAATTTATGGTCGCATCAGATTTTTCGAAAACCGGAAAGATTATCTTCCCTTTCATCTTGGCAATCAGAGGCCTGTTATTAGAAAGTAAGGGAGCAAAGACAGCGATTATTATAAAAAGGGTAATTAGAAATAATCCCACGAGAGCAAGTTTGTTTTTTTTGAAGCGATACCATACCATCTGCCAGTAAGTCTCGGGAATATTCATGGTTAGTGCACCTATTTAAGCTGAATTCGTGGATCAAGCACCGCGTACAAAATGTCTGAGAGCAGCAGCCCTAGAAGTGTTAAAAGAGCCGATATGGTAGTAAGAGCCATAATCACCGGATAATCCCTTGATAGAACCGCTTCAAAACCCAATTGTCCCATTCCGGGAATAGAAAATATGCTTTCAATGATGACACTTCCTCCAAATAGAGCAGGCAGAAGATAAGCCGCCAGGGTAACAATTGGAAGAAGGGCATTTCTGAAGGCATGTTTCATTATTACGATTCTTTCATCAAGCCCCTTTGCTCTGGCAGTCCTGATAAAATCCTCTCTTATAACCTCAAGCAATTCTGCTCTCATCAGGCGAGAAAGATAAGCCCACCCTCCATAACTCAGACATAAAACCGGCAAAACAAGATGCCATGCCCTATCTATCAACCATTTCCAGAACGGCCATTTGTCCGCTCCAAGAGATGAAATGCCATAGATAGGAAACACATCCCAGTATTCTCCTCCTCCAAAAAACATTATCAACATCACAGCAACCCAAAAACTGGGAAGGGAATAAAGAATAAAAAAAAGGAGCGTCAATATTCTATCCATAAATGTGTCAGCCTTAACCGCTGAAAATACTCCAGCCGGGATAGCTATCAGATAAATAAGCAGTATTGATAAAACATTCAACTGTAGTGTTACCGGGATTCTCTCTTTGATTTTATCCCATACCTTCCTATGATCTTTGTAAGACCTCCCAAAATCAAATGTAACTACCCTTTTTACCCACATGAGATATTGGACAGGTAAGGGCTTGTCCAACCCATACAACTTTTTGGTTTCCTCAATGATTTTTTTGGTGGTAGCCGTATCTGCGATTTGTCCCTCGCTCGTGAGCTGGAGTTTCATCAGTATTGGATTTCCGGGGGCAAGCTGAATGATGAGAAAAGTGAGAAAGGTTATTCCCAAAAAGGTCGGAATTACTTGAAGTAATCTTCGAATAACATAAGCTTTCATAATCTTAAGGCTCTCTATACCTTTGCATTTTTAAAGGAACCCACCATTCCCTTGGATTTAGACCCATGGGATAAACATTTACATTTTGAAACCTTTTGCTTACAGCGACAAGGGCTTTCATTGTAAATAAAAAGGTATAGGGTTGTTCTATGTGCAAAATTTTGTGGAACCTGTGATAGAGCTTATGCCGTTTTTCCGGATCGAATTCGCGTCTTGCCATCTCGATTATCCTGTCAGCTTCTGGATTGACAAAACCGACAAAATTGGAGCCGCTTTTGGCTTGAGACGAATGCCATACCTGATAGGGGTCTGATTCCCATCCTAGGCTCCAGCCGAGAGTGCAGGCATCAAAATCACGAGATTGAATTTTTTGAATAAACACAGCCCATTCAAGTTTTCTAATGGACATTTTTATGCCGACATTTTTCAGGCTTTCCTGCATAATTGTGGCAAGTTGCTCCGCAAATTTGGAACCTGCTGAGATCAAGAATTCAAAGGAAAAAGGAATACCATCTTTGTCTCTTATTCCATCCCCGTCATGGTCTGTCCAACCAGCTTCTTCAAGTAGCTTGACAGCCTTTCCAGGATCATAAGGGTAAGGCTTAATGTTTTTGTTGTAATCTGGGCTATTTATATAAAAATTTCCAGTGACTATTGTTCCAAGCCCAAAGAGTAGTTTATCCAGAATCGTTTTCCGGTCTATGAGCATAGTCATTGCCTGCCTTACTCTACGGTCCTTGAACCAGGGTTTCCTCATGTTCCAGCCTATGTAACTGTATTGAGGCAGGTAATAGCTAAGTTTTCTGAAATGTTTTTTAAACCTTTTTCCTCTTGTTTGGTAAACCCATTGAATAGGTCTCAATCCCATAAGATCCAGACCGAGCTGCTTGAGAACTTGGAGGGCAACTGTGGAGTCAGTTATGATTTTAAAAACTATGCGTTTAAGATGGGGTTTTTCGCCCCAGTAATTTTCGTTTCTTACCAGAACGATTTCCTTACCGGTATCCCACCTGAGAAACTTGTATGGACCGGTACCAACAGGATGCCTACCAATGGGATGGGAATTGAAATCTTCACCCTCCTTAAAAAGGTGAGCCGGAACAATGGGAATACCACCGCAAAACTCAAGGGCTCTGAAATAGGGACGGCTATATGTAAATTCAACGGTATAGTCATCAATCATTCGAACATCTTTTATATCCTGGTAGTAGTTTCTAAGATGAGCAGCATCGACTCTGGGATCTCGTATGCGTTTGTAACTGAAAATAATGTCCCTGGCCGTAAATGGATAACCATCGTGCCATTTTATTCCTTTCTTCAGATGAAATATATAATGGAGGTGATCATCGGATATTTCCCAGTGAGTTGCAAGAACGGGAACCAGCTTCAGTGTCTTTTCGTCACGCTTAAGCAAAGACTCATAAATGTAGTCGTTTATCCTCGATGCGTAGGCGTCCGTGGCTGTAATGGGATTTAAGGTTGCAGGTTCAGCGCTGAGATGAACTATCAACCAATCTCCATCAACTACCTTGGTTTCTGAGAAAGCATAAGCATTTCCACAGAGAACACAGCCAATTCCAATTATGCAAATAACGGTTGTCAACTTAACAGCTTTTTTTGAAACTCTGCCTAAAACCCAGAAACCACCAATGAGTAAAATTACAAAAGCAACCGACAAAATGTTAATGTATCTCCTTATCCACGCCTCAATACCTGATCCAAAGAAGAAAAATAGGGTTCCTATAATAAAAAATCTTCCCCCACGCCCGAGAAATGATGCTGCTACAAAACGTTTGAAATTTAAAAGAAAAGCTCCCGAACTGATTGTAAACACCTTGTAAGGTATGGGTGTAAAGGCAGCAATCCCCACCGCCCAAACATCATACTTGTTGTAATAATGTTCAACCAGATTTCTCTTGGATGCAGAAACGAATTTTACAAGTATAGGTCTCCCGCCAATGCGGCCGATCAGATAGCCAAATATACCCCCAAAAACCGAACCCAGGCAACAGAGAAGAGCGTACCAGAGCGACCTATGTGGAGATGCAATACACATGGAAATCAAAAGAACATCAGGTGGTACAGGAAAAAAAGAAGACTCAGCAAAAGCAATGGCAAATAGTGCCACTTCTGCATAAGGCGTTTTTGACCAAGCTAACACCCAATCCAATAAACCGGATAGTAGTTCACTCATGGCAATATTTGTCCCCGGAAAAGAAATCTAACCTACAAGTATCAAAGTCAGAAGTCCTACCGTCCAGCAATAAAAAGCAAAACGGTAAAAGGCTCCCCTTTTAATAAGTCGAATCAACCATTTCAAAGCCACATAGCCTGATATGAGAGCAGAAGCAAAGCCAGCCGCGACGACTGTCCACTGTAAGTTCGAAAAATCGACCTTTGAGACCTCAAGTACAAATGCACCGACTGCGGCAGGAATGAACAGAAGAAAGGAAAAGCGGGCACTGTCTTCGCGAGAACATCCAGAAAGGAGTGCAACCGAAATGGTTATTCCAGAACGCGATATGCCCGGAGCTAAAGCAAATATTTGAAAAAACCCCACGAGCAAAGCCTGTTTCCAGGAAATTATTCCGCCTGGACCAGATACTTCCTTCTGCCTGGCATTTCTAAAACGTGTACTAATGAGAAAAAAACCTGTAATTATTAAATCGTATGCCACAAACTTTGGGTCAGAAAAAAGCCCCTCAATAAAAGAGCGCCCCAGTAGCCCCACCACAGCTACCGGCACAGTTGCAATCACGACCTTGGTCAATTCACAGTGCAAAAGGCTGTGTAATTTCCCTTCTTTTGTACCAATGGCCTCAATTACTTCAAAAACAGCCTTAGCAATATCATGCCTGAAAAACCACAAAACCACCATCAACGTGGCAACATGAAGTACAACGTCAAAGAAAAGCTCGGGTTCCCTAATACCCAGAAAAAACTGCCCCAGAACCAGATGACCTGAACTGCTAACAGGGAGAAACTCCGTAATACCTTGAATTACACCAAGAATTACTGATGAAAGAATATCCAAAGAACACCCCTCTAATTTTGAGATTCAGACTTATTGAATTTAGGTAAAGCAAGTATCAACGTGCCTCCATATTTCATTCTTCCAGCTATATCCCCCGCTGTATCACCCGTCCCAAAGAACAAATCCAGTCTCCAGGGTCCCTTTATCGCACCACCCCTGTCTTGATGCAATATCCATCGAGAAAAACTTTTAAATCCTTTACCGGATGGAATAGTTGTTATCAGAAACCCAAGAGAACCAGGGGGATAGAACCTGGGATCACTGGCAACGGACCTTAAAGGAGTAAGCAAGACACCTATACTTCCCCTGGGACCAGTCTTTACCCATCTAAAGAAAACGTAACTTGCATTATGCCACAATATCTCCCACATCTTTCTTGGGTTTTCTCTAAAAAACTTTCTTATGGCCTGCATGGACATGGCTTCTTTGGATACCAAACCATTTTCAATCATGTATTTTCCTATGCTCCTGTAAGGATGCCCATTGGTTCCGGCATAGCCTATACGTTTAATTTTCCCATCAGGAAACTTTACAACGCCGGAACCCTGAATTTGCAGAAAAAACACATCTACAGGATCTTTCGCCCAGAATAAAGGTTGAAGTCCATCTAATGCCCCATTATCAATTTCTCGCCTCGAAAAGAACGGTACAAGCCTCCCCTCTGCAAGTCGTCCCACAAGAATGTTTCTACCGGCGCACCTCACACCAAAATCGCTCAGGACAACCTTTACTATGTTTTTGGGCAGCGGATAAACGGGATATTTGTAAACTTCCGTGCGCTTTAAACTTCCTTCTATAATAGGTTCGTAATATCCTGTTACAAGAAGCCTTCCACTCTCCTTTTTTACTGTGTAAACGTAAAAGTCAAAGAGTGAAAGAAAATCAGCCCAGTCACAGGAATTGCTTTGTAAGCAAGAGGAGAGCTTTTCAAAGCTATCTTTGAAATCAGCAACATGGAAAATTTTATCGGGAATCTTTATAATTTTTTTATCAGGCAATCTATTGTAATAGATTAAACTTCTGGATATTGCTGTTTTTAAGGACTGGGGGTCTTTATCCTTAAATGAAAGTTTTTTCAAAATCCTTGTTTTTAGCTTAACCAAATGGGGTGTTGGTTTAGAAGGAGGCTTAGGTGGTGGAGGTGTTGGTCTTTTGCAGCTCAACACCCCCACTAAAATCAATGCACAAATCAAAAGACTTCGTGAAATATTTGCAAACATTTAAATCGGAAATTTAGGTTCCCATCTCCCATGAGTTCAAATAACGTAGCTGTTCTTCGGTTAGAGTATCAATTTCTATTCCCATGCTAGCAAGTTTCAACTTGGCGATATTCTCGTCTATTTCCTTAGGAACGGAATATACTATTTTTTCCAGCTTTTCAGCATTGGAAATCAAGTATTCAACACAAAGAGCCTGATTGGCAAAACTCATATCCATAACGCTGGACGGATGACCTTCTGCAGCCGCCAGGTTAATCAAACGGCCATCTGCAAGAACATATATTCTCCTACCGTCCTCCAGAACATATTCTTCAACAAAGTCTCGTATCATTCTTCTTGATTTAGCCATTTCGGACAGGGCACCAAGATCAAGCTCAACATTGAAATGGCCAGAATTACAAACAATTGCTCCATCTTTCATAACTTCAAAATGTTCTTTTCTTATGACGTGAATATCTCCCGTGAGGGTACAGAAAAAATCCCCTATACGCGCAGCCTGTGCAATTGGCATAACCTCATATCCATCCATTACAGCTTCAAGGGCTCTTAAGGGATCAACCTCTGTTACAACCACTCTTGCTCCCATCCCCCGAGCTCTCATAGCAACTCCACGTCCACACCAGCCGTAGCCACAGACAACAAATACACTCCCTGCTATCAACCTATTTGTAGCTCTGATAATACCGTCAATGGTACTCTGGCCTGTACCATATCTGTTATCGAAAAGATGTTTCGTATTTGCATCGTTCACAGCTATTATTGGATACTTAAGAACTCCCTTTTCTGCCATACTCCGGAGTCTTATCACGCCCGTTGTGGTTTCCTCTGTTCCACCTATAACCTGGGCAATAAGATCCTGTTTTTCAGAATGGAGAGTTGATACAAGGTCAGCTCCGTCATCCATGGTTATTTGAGGATTATGCTCTAGAGCCTGATAAATATGGCGATAATAGGTGTCCCTGTCTTCACCTTTGATAGCAAAAACCGGTATCTTTTCATGCTCTACAAGTGATGCCGCAACATCGTCCTGAGTGCTCAATGGATTTGAAGCACACAATCGAACCTGGGCTCCACCATCCTTTAAAGTCTTGACCAAATAAGCTGTCTCTGTGGTTACATGCAAGCAGGCGGAAATCCTCACATCCTTAAGAGGTTTTGTTTCTAGAAACCGTTTCCTTATACTTTGGAGAACAGGCATCGATTGAGCAGCCCATTCAATCCTCTTTTTACCTTTTTCAGCGAGAGACAAATCTTTTATATCAAAGTCCATTTGTAATGAGTCCTCCCGAAATTTTCGCTATAAACCAGCCTTGTCCCTTAACACGTCCACCATATCCGTCTTTTCCCAAGTAAAATCTGGATCATTGCGTCCAAAATGCCCATAACAGGCTGTCTTCTTAAAAATAGGCCTGAGTAAACGCAAACGATTAATCATGTTTGCCGGCTTAAAGCTGAAAACCTCTCGAACTATATCTGCAATTCTATCATCAGGCTGAATCGCTCCAGTCCCAAATGTATCAATCATTAAGCTAACAGGCTCGGCAACACCAATACTGTAAGCAACCTGTATTTCAATCTTTTTAGCAAGCCCGGCGGCTACCAAGTTTTTTGCCACATATCTTGCCATATATGAAGCAGATCTGTCCACCTTCGTCGGATCTTTTCCAGAAAAGCATCCACCACCATGACTTCCCTGTCCACCGTAGGTATCGCAAATAATCTTTCTTCCCGTAAGACCGGTATCCGCCATTGGACCACCTATTACAAAACGGCCAGTCGAGTTGATGAAAAACTTTGTTTTGCCGTCAATCAAATGTTCAGGAACTACCTTTTTTATAACCTCTTCCACAATACCTTCTTCAATAGTTTTGTGGGATACATCAGGGGTATGTTGTGCAGCAACGACAATAGCTTCTACTCTTCTTGGAGTACCATTTTCATATTCGACAGTCACCTGGCTTTTTCCATCGGGCCTCAAAAAATTCAGAATTCCTGCCTTCCTAACTTCTGCAAGACGCCTGGTAATCCTGTGAGCGTAATAGATGGGCATTGGCATAAAAACCGGTGTTTCATCACAGGCAAAACCAAACATAATCCCCTGATCGCCTGCACCCATTTCATCAAACAATCCCTCGCCTGGATTTACTCCTATGGCTATATCCGGAGATTGCTTGTCAATACTGGTAACAACAGCGCAGGTCTCCCAGTCAAAACCCATTGACGAATCGTTGTAACCTATCTCTTTTATGACGTTTCTAGCAATCTCTGGGATGTCAACCCAAGTAGATGTAGTAATTTCACCGGCTACAAACACCAGCCCTGTAGTCACAAGAGTTTCACAGGCTACACGGCCATTTTTATCCTCTTTCATTATTGCGTCCAGGATAGCATCGGAAATTTGATCTGCCACCTTGTCAGGATGTCCTTCTGTTACAGACTCCGAAGTAAACAAATAACTGCTCATCGACATAGCTCAATATCCTCCTTTACTTAACTTTTTATCAGCTCCTTCACGAGCGATCGTTAAATTTTCAGCCACAAACTGTCCATTAGTTTCTCCCAAATCTGGTGGCGTGACAACCCCTCCAGAAATTATAAGCTTAAAAGCATCTTCCACGCTCATCGACAAAGGGATTGTTTCAGATTCTCTGACCAATAAATAAAAACCCGATGTCGGGTTTGGCGTAGTGGGAAGAAACACATTTATAACCCTATCTTTTATTTTCCTTTGTACTTCTCCCCCACAACTTCCTGTCACAAAAGCTATAGCATACATTCCCCTCCTGGGGTATTCTATCAATACAACCCTCCTGAAGGTCTCATCCGACTGAGAAAAAATAGCGGCAAGCAATTGCTTTACCGCCGAATAGAGAGGCCGTATAAGCGGGATCTTGTAAACTATGCTTTCTCCAAAAGCAACAATCTTTCCACCCACATAATTTCTTACAAGTATCCCAACAATAAAAACCCCCAGGACGACAATGATTATACCAAGACCGGGTATTTTGAAGGGAATATAAGTCTCGGGGTTTAGCTTTTTTGGAATTATATTGAAAATACGATCAGCATTTTTTATAACGAAAAAAACTACATAGAAGGAAATAAACAGGGGTACAACCGTGAGTAGCCCGGCAATAAAATAATTGCGTATCCTTAACCTTATTTTCTTAGAAAAAGACTTCATTCTTTAGGTTTGTTTCCGGGTCCCAACAGTACCACCCTCGGCTTGTATTCTTTCAGTTCGGACTCAGTATATTGAGCATAAGTAACAATTATAATCAAGTCCCCTTTGGAACCCATTCGAGCTGCGGCACCATTCAAACATATATCGCCCTTTCCTCTCGGACCTGGAATAGCATAAGTATCAAAACGTGCCCCGTTGGATATGTTATAAACCTTAATCTGCTCATAAGGCAGAATATCGGCAGCCTCCATAAGTTCTTCGTCGATGGTTAAACTTCCTTCATATTCGAGATTAGCTTCGGTTACGGTTGCTCTATGCAATTTGGATTTCATCATAACGCGAGTCATCAATAAAATTCCTCCTTGCACTAAT
>JALXAE010000318.1 GCA_026992355.1 Syntrophobacterales bacterium
GATAGACTACTTTGCAGACGGCCTCTGGTCCTGAAAAAACCTCTATAACTTTAGTCCTCCTTTTGATCTCTTTCATAAGCCTTTCCAATTGATTGGTGGTGTATATGAATTTTCTGATTTCCTCGGGATAGTCCATAAAAGTAGTAAGGTTGTTAAAGTTTTCTTCCCATCTTTTGACCACCTCAGGATATATTTTGCCCCATTTCTCTTTAAGATTAATAAGAGCTTGTCTGGCTTTTTCCTTACTTGATGCCCTATAGATAGTCTTAAGGGATTCTGCCACCGCCTCCCGGTCCATTTTTCTAACCTTTTTTAGAGATCCTTTTACAGCGTGAAGCACACAAAGCTGGAATTTTGACCCTGGAAATTCTCTGAAAACAGCCTCTTCGAGTCCCCTCAAACCATCGCCCACGGACAAATCAACCCTTTTAAGACCCCTTGACTTAAGTTCATCAAATACCTCTTGCCAATTGACAGAACTCTCACCCTCAAAGCCAAGAACCTGGAGTTTTTAAAGTATTTTTTTGAGTATATGAAATTTATCTTTGTGCGAGAAGTAGAGAAATCGAGCATTCTCTGGTGAGCCAGTTGGACATTAATTTTATTATAACACCATTTCAAAACTTCTACCTAACACGCCTTAAATAGGCATAACAGCTGCGTTCCCTAAGTTTCTTATCTTTTCTTTTTTTCACTCTATCGCAAAAAGACTAGGGTTTTTTGTATGATAGTATAATTTAGCGTTTGTTGGGTTACTTTATAACTCATACAGAGTGGGTGTGTGTTATACTGATAGGTACAAAGGCTAGAAACACAAAGCCCTGAAAGAAAGATTGTCAATTACCAAGTTTTTTATTGCTGAATCTTTTTTGTTATGTCTATGAGTATTATAATTTTTTTGGTTATGAAAAACTTTGGATCGCAGGGCGTTATGTCCTTCGAGGTACAGCTTTTGAAAATTGTCTCGTGAGGTATAGATGTGTCGAAAAAATTTTTGATCATTACGATTTTCATTTTGCTTTGGGGATGTACCACTTCTCCGGTTTTGCAGGAACTTAACACCTTTAAGCCTGATATGTCCATAACTCTTAGGAAGGTTTTGAAAAATCCAGAGAAATACAGAGGCAAGATGGTTCTCTGGGGTGGCAGGATATTAAAAGTAACAAATAAAAAGGAAGGCACGATAATAGAAATTTTGCAACTTCCTCTAGATGAATACGGAAGACCGAAAAATACGGATAGGTCAGAGGGCAGATTCATGGTTTTTGTTCCTGAATATCTTGATCCTGCTATATTTCGCGAGGGAAGAGATATTACAGTTGTTGGGAATATTGTGGGCACAAAGAGTGGGAAAATAGGTGAAGTTCAATACGATTACCCCTTTGTTCAAGCCAGAGATTATCATTTGTGGGATGTGAGACCAAAAAGGCTCGATGTTTACCATAGATGGCCACCCTATCTGTATTGGGGGCCTTACCGCTCTTGCGGTCCTTACTGGTGGGGATGGGCCTGCTGGTAATGCTGACTATTTTTTATTGACCGACGATGTTCAGTCTGGTAATTAGGGTTCTGCTCTGTATAATTCCGTTTGTGATGTTTTTAAAGGAATGGAAGGTCAAATGTTGAAAAAATATTATGGAAAAGACTTCTGGTGGTGCTGGTGGTGGATATATGGTGAAGGGGTGAGGTCTGCCCACCGGTGAACCCCGGAAGCGATTTAGAAATAACAGGCCGTGGGCGGCTCACCCGCTCACGGCTTTTTTATTTTCTGAACACAGGAGCGTTACGGTGGAAGATCGGAAGATTGTTCTTGGGAATGAAGCCATTGCTTATGGATTACTGGAATCTGGCTGTAAAGTAGCAACATCCTATCCAGGGACTCCCGCTTCGGAAATTTTGGCCACCGTCCTACGGTTGAAAGAAGAGAAGAGCTTAAAGGGAGTTTATGCTGAATGGTCTGTAAATGAAAAGGTTGCATTTGAGACGGCTCTTGCCGCATCTTATGCAGGCCTTAGATCTGCTGTAATGATGAAGCAGGTGGGACTGAATGTTGCTTCCGATGCCTTAATGAGCGCTGCATATACCGGAGTCAAGGGAGGATTTGTCGTAATTTCTGCAGATGATCCGGGACCTCACAGCTCCCAGACAGAGCAAGATAGCAGGTTTTTTGCTATGTTTGCCAAAATTCCCGTTTTTGACCCTGTATCTCCCGAGGATGCTAGAGCGCTAATTCCCAAAGCTTTTGAGCTGTCCGAAAAATACGAAATTCCTGTTATGGTTCGCCCCACAACAAGAATATGCCATGCTCGACAGGACATTGTCCTGAAAGAAATTGTTGAAACCTCCTCGACTCCCTCCTTTGAAAAAAACCCTTCAAGATGGGCTGCAACCCCAAAATTTAGATTTCTTTTGCACAGGGAGCTCAACAGTAAGTTGAATCGAATTGCAAATGAAAAATTGGAGGAGTTCGCCGATGAACTGAGAGATAGGTGCATAGTAGCTTCCGGGATTGCCTGGTCAAACGCTATGGAGATTTTGCGAGAGCTTAATCTGGAAAATGACGTTTCGCTTGTTAAGGTTGAGCGGCCATTTCCCCTAAGTTCATTGCTGATCGGCTTGCTGGAAAAGGTAAAGAATGTTCTGATTTTGGAAGAAACTTATCCAGTAATTGAATACCAGTTGCGTGGGCACACCAATGTGTCCGGTCGGCTTAATGGGCTGGTACCCTCGGAAGGGGAACTTTTGCCTGAAATCATCGATGAGATTGTAAGAAAGTGGGCAGGCATTTCTAGGGTTGAAAATTATCCAGAGCCCGAAAAGGCGACACCAAGACGCCCCACACTTTGCCCTGGTTGTGGGCATCGGCCTGTATTTTTTGCCATAAGAAAAGTTTTCAAAAAGGGTATCTATCCAGGAGACATAGGATGTTATACTCTTGGATTAAATCTTGGGGCCGTAGATACTGTTTTATGCATGGGAGCGTCTGTTGCCCAGGCTGCTGGCTTTTACCGAGCATTTGAGTTGGCTTCAAAAGAAGAAAACCCTCCCGTGGTTGCAACTATAGGAGATTCTACCTTTTTTCACGCCGGAATTCCACCGCTTATAAATGCGGTTGTTCAAGGAGCAAGATTTGTGCTGGTAATCCTTGATAACAGCACGACGGCAATGACAGGCCATCAACCAGTACCTCATACCGTGAATAATGGTAAGGTTTCCATTGAGAAAATAGTTGAGGGCTGTGGGGTGAATTTTATCAGAATAGTTGATCCTTATGATCTCCAGTCACTCATACAAGCACTCAAAGAAGCTGGCAAATATGCTTTTCATGACGAGAAAGGTGTTGCCGTGGTAATTGCTAGACGTCCATGCATAATGGAGAAATCTGGAAAGGGAGCTTTCAAAAAGGTATCTGTTTACGTGAGTGATAATTGTACGGGATGTCTTTTGTGTACAGATAGGTTTGAGTGTCCGGCCATTATTCCGTCTGCACCAAAAGAACCAGTTAAAATTGATAATGTTTTGTGTGTTGGCTGCGGTGTATGTGTGGATGTGTGTCCCTATGGAGCAATAGAGGTGGAGCAATGAAACAGCAGATAATACTTAGTGGCTTGGGTGGGCAAGGAGTCCTCTTTGCCACCAAAATTCTTGCAGAAACAGCGGTTAGAAGTGGCTACAGGGTATTGGTGTCCGAAACTCACGGTATGGCTCAAAGAGGCGGGAATGTTATAAGTCACCTCAAGGTGTTTTCCGTTGATAAAGGAGGGCAAGATATATTTTTTAGTCCTCTTATAAAACCGGGAAAAGCGGATGTTCTCATAGCCTTCCATCCGGAAAGCGCGAGCCTTCACCGCCATTTTTTAAAGCAAGGTGGGAAACTGGTTTGTAATGATGGTGAAAGGTTCGATGCTACCTCTTCTGCTTGTAATCTTGGGAACCCATTGCTTGCTAACATCATAACCGTGGGCTATGCGGCCGCAAAAAGGGTTCTATTTTGTGGTATTGAGGACATTAAATCGTTTCTGAGGAATATGGGTGGAAGCAGGATGCAACAGAACCTTAGAGCCCTAGAGGAGGGCGCTAGGTTGGCAGGGATAGTTTGAAATGGTGTTTTCACAGGTACCTCAGTATATAGTTTCCGGAATTACCAGCGGTAGCATTTATGCCCTTATAGCCTTGGGCTTTTCCTTGGTCCACAATGCAACGGGTATTATCAATTTTGCGCAGGGTGAATTTGTAATGCTTGGGGCTCTCATAACGATTTCCGGTGTCAAGGATTTTGGGCTCTCAATGTGGAATTCATCAATTCTAGCTATACTGATGGTGACCCTTGTAGGACTTGGGCTTGAAAAAGGCCCCTTAAGACGTTCCAAAACTAGCTCGCCTCTTATCCTTATTATGATAACGGTTGGTCTGTCCATTACACTTCAGGGTATTGGCATGATTGTATGGGGTAAGGATGTAAGGACTCTCCCTCCAGTTGGTGGCTACAACTATATCCGTTTTCTTAATGCTTCAATAATTCCTCAGACAATTCTTATCATTGTTGTTGTAGCTATTTTGCTTTTTTTACTTTATCTCTTTTTCCACAAAACTGTTCTAGGGAAAGCTGTTAGAGCGGTTTCGGAAAACCCTGAAGGAGCCTATCTCATAGGGATTCCTGTAAAACGGCTAATTATGCTTTCTTTTGGATTAAGTGGTGCAATCGGGGCTCTTGCAGGGATCCTTGTTACGCCGCTTACCACCATGAGTTATCAGAGTGGTTTGATGCTTGGTCTAAAAGGTTTTGCCTCGGCCGTTTTGGGGGGCTTTTCTTCGATAGCCGGATCTGTTGTCGGCGGATTCCTACTCGGGCTGATGGAATCTTTTGGTGCTGGCTTTATCTCATCCACTTACAAGGATGCCATAGCTTTTTTCGTTCTTCTTAGCATACTTTTTCTCAGACCTTCAGGGATATTTGGAAATGTGAAGATGAGGAAAGTATGAGGGGATTGAAGGGTATAAGTCGCAATACATGGTTGTTTCCCCTTTTTCTCATTATTTCAGGAGGATTTTTCTATTTCTTTGCCTCTGATGACTATATTTTTGTAATTTTAAACATCCTGGCCTTACAGGGTCTTGCCGTAATAGGGCTGAATTTACTGATAGATGCAACCGGTCAAGTATCAATTGGTCATGCCGCTTTCTATGGTATTGGAGCCTATTCCACGGCCCTTATTACCGTAAATCTTGGTTGGCCACTCTGGGTAAGTATTATGCTTTCCATGGTGCTTGTTGCACTCGTAGCCTTTTTTATTGCTATTCCTACCGTAAGATTACACGGTCATTATCTTGTTATGGCAACATTGGGTTTTAATATAATTGTTACTATTGTGCTTAATCAGTGGGAGTCCCTAACTGGTGGACCTTCTGGTTTTGCCGGGATTCCCCAAATTACCGACTCTGACAGATCCTTTTTCCTGCTTTCCTGGAGCATTTTGATTGTTGCAACAGGTTTGACCCTCTGGTTTCAACAAACAATCACCGGCAAGGTTTTGAAAGCTCTTCGGCAAAATGAGGTGGCCGTAAGCTCGTGCGGAATAAATACGGGACTTTGTAAAGTTTTTGCTTTCACCTTAAGTGCCCTTTATGCAGGTTTTGCCGGCTATCTATATGCCCATTATACTTCTTTTATAAGCCCCAAGACATTCAACATTTTTCGCTCCCTGCAATGGGTCACCATGAGTGTGCTCGGTGGAATGGGAAATGTTATTGGAGGTGTGGCAGGTACTGCTGTGCTGACGACTCTCCCTGAGTTTTTGCACAGCCTTGATGAATGGCATGTGTTGTTATATGGAGTCATATTGATGGTTTGCCTTGTGTTTTTCCCAAATGGTCTAGTCCCTTTCTTTCAGGCCGTATTCCGCAAGAAGAAATTTAGCACCCATAGTCCAGTTGCTTCATCAAGTTCAATTACCATTCTTTCTATGCTGAGCAAACCCAAAAAGGAAGATGCTTTGAGTATAAAAGATGTAGATGTGAGCTTTGGTGGCCTCCAGGTTCTGTCGGGCATAAATACTTTACTTGAACCACACAAAATACACGGGATTATAGGTCCGAATGGTGCGGGCAAAACAACTCTTTTTAATGTGATTTGTGGTTTTCAGAGGGTAGACAGCGGCAAAGTCTTTCTGGGAGAGGCATGCATTACGGGGCTTCCACCCTATAAGATATCCCGTCTTGGAATTGGCAGAACATTTCAAAACATGCAGATTTTTCCAGAACTTACGGTGATGGAACATCTCCTTGTTGCTCATCGTAAAGATGACAACAATTTTTTAATGAATGTACTCTATTTTTTTGATCTTGCCCATTTAGCTAACACGAGGGCCGAAGAGCTGACCCTTTTTGACCTTAAAAAACTTGAACTTGCCAGGGCTGTGGCCACTTGTCCCATTTATGTTCTTCTAGATGAACCCTGTGCCGGTCTTAACCCAGCGGAAAAAGAAAAAATTGGGGAGTATATAAATCGCCTTCATAAGCACGGGGTTACGGTGGTTTTAATTGACCACCACATGGATTTCATAATGAATGTAGCTGACAACATAATAGTTTTGCATCAGGGCCATATTATTGCCGAGGGGTCCCCCCAGGAAGTCAGAAAACAACCGGAAGTTGTGAAGGCCTATCTTGGTACAGAGGATCATGGAACGGTTTACCATGCTTGATATAAAAAACCTTACCTGTGGTTATGGAAAAGTAAAAGCAGTGGATTCTGTCAACCTGCGAGTTTTGGAGGGTGAGATTGTTGCTATACTTGGTGGTAATGGTGCTGGGAAAACAACGCTTTTGCGAGCTGTTGTGGGTCTAAAAAAACCTGAGAATGGCAAGGTGGTGTTTAAAAAATCAGTTATTACAGGAATGTCTCCCGACAAGATAGTTTCCCGGGGACTAGTTCTAGTGCCTGAAAACAGGCAGCTTTTTTTATCTATGACCGTCAGAGAGAATCTCGAGTTAGGGGGGTATACAATAAACAGACATAAGGCGGAGATGCTCATGGAAAAAATCTTTAGGCTCTTCCCTGTATTAAAAGAACGAATTGAGCAACCTGCTGGGAATTTGAGTGGTGGGGAACAGCAAATGCTTTCAATTGGAAGAGCTCTAATGGCAGATCCCTCCCTTTTGATTTTAGATGAACCTTCTATGGGCCTAGCTCCTCTTATTGTTCAAGAAATCTACTCTACACTGGAAGAGCTGAACAGAACATCGGGGTTGACTTTATTAATTGTTGAACAAGATGCGTCGAGAGTTCTTAAGTTTGCCAATAGGATTTATGTAATGGAGACAGGTCGCATTGTTTTTGATGGTCCATCAGAAACCCTTGTAAACTCTACAGTTTTGGAAGACGCATATCTGGGTAGGAGAAAGGAGAACTAAGATGGCTGTTATGAGCTTTATGCCGGTTTTTTCAAAGAGAGAAGAACTCGAGCTTTTGCAACTTCATGGACTTCAGTGGACCGTAAATCACGCTTACTACAATTCTCCTTTTTACAGGGAAAAAATGGATAGGCACGGGGTAAAACCCGACCAGATAAGGAGCCTTGATGATATTCGTAGACTTCCTTTTACAACAGCAGATGATTTGCAGGAGGGTTATCCCTTTCCATTGAGAGCCGTACCCTTTGAGAAGATAGTCAGGATTCACGCATCATCCGGTACCACTGGCAAAAGAAAAATACTTTGCTACACCCAAAAGGACATAGATGATTGGGCAATCATGTTTGCCAGGTGCTTTGAAATGGCGGGTTTGAATGTCCTTGATCGAGTGCAAATTGCAGTGGGTTATGGGCTGTGGACGGCTGGGGTTGGTTTTCAGCTTGGTTGTGAAAGGTTTGGCGCTATGGCTGTTCCTGTTGGACCGTCCAGTTCTGAGATTCATTGCCAGATGCTGGTTGATCTCCAAACTACAGTTTTTTGTTCCACAGCTTCTATGGCTCTCCTTATTGCTGAAGAAATAGAGCGAAGGGGTATAAGGAACAAAATTGCCCTAAAGAAAATAATCTTTGGCGCGGAACGACATAGCAAACGTATGAGGGAGAGAATCCAAGAACTCACTGGTGCTGAACATCTTTTTGATATACCTGGTATGACCGAACTTTATGGTCCTGGTACTGGTCTTGAGTGTATTGCTCATGAAGGTATTCACTACTGGGCCGATTTTTACATACTGGAAATTCTTAATCCTGAAACTCTGGAGCCAGTACCTCCAGGCGAAATTGGTGAAATGGTTGTAACGACTCTCAGGAAAGAGGCTGCACCCCTGATTCGTTATCGTACTAGAGATTTGACAAGATTTTTACCTGAACCCTGTAAGTGTGGAAACCTTTTGCCTCGCCACGATCATATTCTAGGCAGATCTGACGACATGTTCATCTTTAGGGCAGTTAACATATATCCTGGCCAGATCGATTATGTTCTTTCCAGGATTGATGGAATAGGGAGTGAGTACCAGGTTCATCTTTATCATCGTGAAGACGGTAGAGATGTAATGCTTCTTAAAGTTGAGAGAGATATTGGAAAAAGTGCTGATGGAGATAGAGAGCTGGCGGAAGAGGTATCGAGGGCAATTCGAAGACACATTCTTGTTCGCGCGGAGGTGGAGATTCTTGATTATGGAAGCCTCCCTAGAACGGACAGAAAAAGCAAGAGAGTTTTTGATCATCGTAACATGGAAAGATGAAGAATTTACTAAAACAATTCTCACATGGAGGATTACTATGAAGACTTTGTTGAGAAAGTTGTTGTGTATTGCTGTGGCAAGCTTGTTTGTCTTTTTTTCTAACCTTGCCGACGCTTCAGGACAGGGTAATGTCAAGAAAGCTATTAAAATTGGGGCTTTTTTCGCTCTCTCGGGCCCCGCTTCGTCCATTGGTACACCAACGAAATTGGTTGCTCAGATGGTAGTGGATAAAATTAACAAAGAAGGCGGTATAAATGGTCGGCCATTGGAACTTGTCATAGGAGATACAGAAAGTGATCCAACGAAGGCTCTTATGGTGGCGAAAAGGCTCGTTGAAAAGGAGAAAGTTATTGCTCTAATTGGTCCAACTCGAACGGACACAGGTATGGCCGTTAAGCCATACATCGAAAAGAAAGGAATTCCAACGGTGATGACTGTAGGCGGTGACCCTGTAATTGCTGGAGGAAAGTTCGGTCCTTATAAATGGACATTCAAAGCACCCCAGAGAACGTCTGTTGCTGTAAAAAAGATTTATCAATATTTACAATCTAAAGGGGTAAAGAAAATAGCGATAATTCATGCAACGGACGGGTTTGGAAGAGATGGTCTGCGGTGGTTGAAAAAGCTAGCCCCCGAATTTGGATTAACTGTTGTGGCTGTTGAATCTTTTGGGGTTAACGACCCTGATATGACCACCCAGCTTGTTAAGATAAAAAACACCGATGCTCAAGCTCTTGTTTGTTGGACCATAGGGCCTGCTGGAGCAAAGGTCGCCAAAAATGTGCGCCAGCTGGACATTAAGATACCCCTTTTCCAGTGCCATGGTCTTCCTGATCCGAAGTATGTTGAGCTTGCCGGGGAAGCTGCGAATGGTACAATTATGCCGTCTACCAGGCTTATGGTAGTAGATC
>JALXAE010000319.1 GCA_026992355.1 Syntrophobacterales bacterium
CCTAACGCCTATGCTTGAGGAGGTTATGTCAAAAGATGTAGAGCGTTTTCCCTCGGTCAAGCGGATAATTGAAGCCCCAAAGAGAACTCCCCGAGAGGCTGCACGCCTGATTTTGGACCTTGTCCCAAGGCTCAGAGAATTTGAGAGCGGTTCCTACATTGATGTCAGGGAGCTGTGATTAAATATAGATGATGCCTATTACCATAAAAGAGAGGGAAAGGAAAAAGGATTTCGGGATTTTCTTTACGCCTGAATGGGTTGTTGACCTCATGACAAATCTTATAGACAACCATGGTCTAAACCTGAAAGACCTTAAGATACTTGAGCCTGCATGCGGTGCTTGTCAGTTTTTACTCGGTATTAAAAAGAATAGACAGGATCTTTTTAATAGGGCTGTCAAAAAAGTTGGGGTTGAGATAAACAGTAAAGTTCTAAATTCTGTAAACAATTTGAATGGCATTTCTGTGATACATCATGACTTTCTTTTGTGGAACACTGGTGATAAATACGACATCATTATCGGTAATCCACCCTATGGAATCCCAAGCCTTTCTGATCATTACACGATTAAAGTTGACAACAAAACCAAGGAGAGATACAAGGAAATTTTTGAAACGTGGTACGGCAAATACAACGTTTATGGTGCATTCATAGAAAAGTCTATTAAACTTTTGAAAAATAATGGTCAACTAATATTCATTGTCCCTGCTACATTTATGATCCTTGATGAGTTCAAGAAACTCAGAAAATTCCTTTCTGAGAATGGCAAGACCGAAATAATTTACATGGGATCGGATGTCTTTAAACCAGAAGCTGACGTAACGACCGTTGTCTTAAAATTCAGAAAAAGTAAGTATGAAAAGAATAAACTTGTGCTTTATGAGTATGCCAAGGATGGAATAGGTCCAATACTAAAAAATGATTTCTGGAGAGGAGAAATTATCCTTTTCAAATCCGAACTTAGTGAAGAGGTTGAAAACATCTGCAGTTTTAGGTTAAAGGACCTTTATGAAGTAAAAATTTCTCCCAGAACACCAGAAATAAAAAGTAGTAAATATGTTATTAAGCCCAGCGACCATGAAAGCAATGGTCTTCTTCCAATTCTAAACGGAAGAAATCTCAAGATAGGAGAGATCGTCTATGAACCTATTACAGGTTACTGGATAGAACCGAAGAATAAAACAAAACTCAGGAAATTCTTTGCCAAACCACATATAGTGGTGGGTCTTGGATTCAGAGGTGATGGGAGGCTTGGCTGTGCTTATGACCACAAAGCATACCCGTGGATGGGAGATGTTTATCATCTGTTGAGGAAGAATACCCTTTTAAACATGGACTTCAATCTGAGTGAAGAAGAAGTGGTTGATTTTCTTAACTCCAACATAATTCAAAAATATGTAAAGGAGGTTTTTAGAGACATTACATACCACTTTAGTATCACTCAGCTCAGCATCCTGCCCATGCCTACCAGGGAAGATCTATTAAAGCTAAAAGAGAGTCCGATATGGAAAGAAATTGGAAATATGACTTAGAACGATTTGAGGAATTCTTATCAAACCTTGATCTAAACAGATATTCAGGTCTAAGAAAGATAAAAACGGTTGAACAGGACTTACCCCAAGAACTACTTCCTCTTGAAATTTACTACCGCTATTACTGGGATCATGCTGAGTTCAAAGAATTCGAAGAGGTATTCCAGACTTATTGGCACGAGAAATTGAACCCTCACATCTACAACTTCATTAAAAAATACTTCTATGGGTGCTCTTTGCAGTTTGTAGAAGAGGGTTTTAAAGCAAGGCTTTACAGGATATGGATCTCAATCCTCACCCAATTCCATTTTCAGTATCTATGGAATGCCACACAAAAAGAAAAGATTTCATCATCCGCAGAGCTTGATATGATGGGAATAGACGGAATCGTCATCCTTAACAACCTTTATGTAGGTATTCAGATCAAAAAGATTTCCTACAGAAGAGAAGCATCGAGCAGAAGGTTTACAAGAAGACAGCAAAGGCATGCTGATATTATTATTGAGGTTCCCTATCTTGTAATAGATATACAGGACCTTACAAGCAAACTATCAAGCCCAAGAGTAAAGGAGCATTCCAAGGAAAGATACAAAAAACTTCTAAATCTATTCCACCAGAACTTCAAAAAGCTGGATAACGGCTTTGTGATCTTTCGTAGGAGCTACATTGAAATTGTCCGAGAAGCTATCATTCAGGAATCACTCACAAGTAAAAAAGGACAAAAGATAACCTATGAACAGATTTTACCTGTTGTATAGCCTTTCCACAACTCTCATAAGTATTGTTTGTGAGGCAATTAGCTTTGATGTAGAGCGCACCTCTTCCTCAAAATCCTCGGTTATTATCCAACCTCTGTAATCAGATGAACCCAGCGATGAAAGTGGATTAGCAACTATTAAATCAAGGTTTTTGCGCTTTAGTTTATCCTTTGCATTCTGGATTATATTTTCCGTTTCTAAAGCAAAACCCACAAGGAATTGATCCTTTTTAATCTTTCCGAGTTCCTCAAGAATATCAATTGTTTTGATCAGTTTAAGGACAAAAGAATCCTTCTTCTTTATCTTCCGCCCTTTTGCCTCTCTGGGTCTGTAATCAGCAACAGCGGAATTCATTATTAGTATATCCGCATTTTCAAATTCTGTTATGACAGATTTATACATCTCTTCTGTGGTTTTTACCCTCTTTATATATATCTCAGGTGGTTCTTTGACAGTTGTAAAACCCGCGATAGCTGTCACCTCGGCGCCGAGCCACCTTGCGGTTCGGGCAAGGGCAAAGCCCATCTCACCGCTTGAATCGTTGGAGATAAAGCGGACCGGGTCAAGGTACTCCCTGG